>RKSA01000002.1 GCA_007571115.1 Gammaproteobacteria bacterium | reverse complement strand
TTCCGCGTCGGCCGCGACTGGGGAAGCTTCCCGCTATTCATCACCCTAATCGCCCTCGCCCAGTTAGCCTACTGGACCGCCACCGGCCGCTGGCGCAAATTACGTTCACTTATCGCTTCTCGGTCTAACACTCGCTCCACTTGATCAACAAACACGCCGCTTCTCTGTTTTTCCCTTTATTTCCGGCAGATTCTTTTTTTATTTTTTCAAATTTGTCATCGTCAAAGTAGCTATTCAAGAATGCGAATAGCCCTTTCTCTACAGAAAAAATGCTAATTTTAGTTCTATCTGCCTCTTGTTCCATTTTTTTCAAATAAAACTCATAACTCAATTTCTTCTCGCATATTATACGAAAAAATTTCTTCATCCAATTATCATAAATAAGAAATTTCTTATCTATTCTGTCATTATATTTTGACCAAAAATACATATGTTTTGTAGCAAAAGAATCCCCTACCCCATCCATTTCTTTAAACTCTTTCAGCACTCTTTGAGGGCTTGAGTTTTTTTCTTCAGCGATCAAAATCGCATTCCTGTATTTACATGCGTATCCCTTTTGATTGCGATAGATATTATCTTTTGGCTGAACATAAGGGTTTTTGCACATCCTGCCTCCCCAAGCCTGTATCAGATCAAAAATCAGCAAAAGGTCATCTTCGCTGTACAATTTTGAGCAGATTTTTGACCGGATAATCTTTCTTATATTTGTGATAAGATCAGCGTTACTATGGATTCGTTGAGCTATTGCATCATTCAATCCATTTTCCGCTTTCTTGGCATGATTCAAGCCAATTTTTGTTGAATCAACTAACCCGGATGGGGTATAATAGGGATTTATTTCCTCCCAATATGGGTAATCCAGTTTCAATTCTTTAAGATTCCTCTTCAGTTCACATGACATTTTCTAGTTCCTCATAAAATTTTGAAAATCATAGCTTCTGATGCCTACACCTCCGGTGTCCTATATGCCACATTTAACCTAGTGTCCAACAAAAATGACGAGGTCTACCAGCATAGATCCTAGCTTTTCCTCTTTCCATCACCGTTCCCCTTTCCACAAAAAACAGGGCACACTCGGCAAGTTTGACCTTTCTTTGCACTTGCGGAATGCCCCCCTTCAATGCCTAATATTCTTCACCTCGTTTTCCGAGCCTGGCCTGGCTGGCCACCAGACTGCAGGCGGAGACAGGGTCCAGGCACAATCTTCCGGGTCCATCCATGCGACGGGCTGTGCAGTGCCATCGAAAATCGCGATGGTCCCATCGGTGGATTTCCAGTTGTAGCTCGCTGCAGACTCGATCGCCTCCATCAAGCTCTCGCCTTTCAGCGGTACAAGCCCATCTACCGGATTGTTCGCATAATATTTCGCCATCTCTTCAATTCCTCCAACTAGTCAGTTTCGTTCGTTCGGACGTGTGGCCAACAGAAACATCCATACGGCGGTTGTGGTCGCGACAGTGGCAACCAGCAATCATTTCAGAAACTCCGGCTTCAGAAACTTTAGCATACAAGCCACGGCCAGGAAAAGTTCCGCATTATGCTCATTTCAGCCATTAAAGTCAAGAAAAATTTGCTTCTTCAGCGATTTCCACTAGCCAGATTTGCGGCACGAACCCTGCTGAATCAAGCACTTGCGGTCTCTGGGATCAGTTAAGTGAACTCAGCAATCCCTGAAAAACACGGCCCATGTCCTAAATTTCCGGTGCGACGTCCCGAAAGATTACGAAAAAATTCCGCCGCAGCTCGGAAAGTTGCATTCCCACTTTACGGCTATAGTTCCTTTTAGAAAAAATAGGATGCAATAGATTTGTAATACCTTGTTTATATTGAGAAGGTGGGAAGTCTATATAGAGTTCTCCACTTATTTGATTTATCTTTTCTTCGTAGTCATTTTCATCAAATGCTGCTTGCCAAATGGCTTTATCACATTTTTCTGTGAGGATTCTTGAAAAACGTCGTAATCGGTCTATTGCTCCTACTATTCTTCGTATTCCAATCCATACGCTGACTGCGATACAAGGTATGAATACCGAATACCAAGGATAGATAACTTGTCGAAGTCAATCCTATGATGATTCCCGCTATTAAGCCCCACATATTTACTTTACTCCTTCTATTAGGCTGCGTAGTCAACCAAGCGGCCCGCGTTGCCGAAAGTCTCTATGTTCCATTCACCTTGATCCAACTCGCGTCGAAGCCGAACGACGCCAGGAAGTGACGCCAGGTCTCTGAATGCGATGCCTGACTCTCGCAAGGTTTGCGTTACAATTTTATTTTCTTGATGAATCTGCCGTTTTCGCACGATATGGCTTGCAGTGGCATATGCACTGGGCGTTCTCCCAAGGATGCGCTTTACATCCTCGGAAGTTGGCAGCACACCCCGCCCACGGCACCAAGGTGCCAGGACGGCGATCGGTTTCGGCTGCAACATGCAATGCCAAACGCCAGGCTCATCAGCATTTTTTGAACCGTGGTGCGGAATCTTGATGATCGATGCTAGCCCCGACGGCCGCTCTTTGCTTTGCAAGATTTCCGTCCAGCCACGTTTCTCGAGATCAGCCCCGAGTAGTAACGCGAACTCTCCGATATCAACCCAAAGCGCGACAGCGATTTCATTGGGGTCTGAGCTTACAAGCCTTTTCTTGGGAGCATCTTCTCGACGGATCTCGCGGCCAATGACCTGAAGGAATCTCTTGAATTCAGCGTCACTTGGCGAAAGTGACCATATCTTGCAGAAATTCTGGTTGCAGAAATTCTGGCGAAATACCAATCGATTGGGAAGAGCAAGGGATGGCGATTTGCCTCTTTCGCCGAGCAGGGAGAACACTTTGTGCAACTCACTCAATCCAGAGCCGGCAGTGGAAAAAGGATTCCCTTCCAGAGCTCCTACGAGAGTCATGAACTCTTTCTTTGTCAGCGCAGCGGCGCAGCAGAATTGCGCTTCGGGGCTAGACTCAAGGATATTCGCAAGCCCACGAATGTGGTCATCGTGCCAATGCGTTGCGACTACAAAGCTGATCGATCCTGCTGGGTCAACACCGATTGTTTCCAGGTATCTCATTGCGACAGGCACGCGATTGGTATCAAGGAAGGAATCCACCACGGCCCAAGATTTCTCGCCTACTCGCAATACGATGCTTTCTCCATAGCCCGACCTCGATCCAAGCAGCGTCACTTCGAACTCTCTTGCAGTCGGTGGGCTTTCTATTCTGCTCACGTTTCCCATGATTTCAGGACTTGATCCGCCCATTCTTTCCCTTTCTGAAAATCCGAACGTGCCATTCTCGGCAGATCACGGAACGCAATTCGCGAAATACGCGTCTTGGTTCCTTCCGCAGACTGTTCATAGCCGATTACCCAACAAAAAATGCTGCCGACGACAATTCGCGAACGATCATAACTGGAAATTTCCGTGAACGGGATTTCCACTTCTTTGGTGGGGTGCGAGTCACCGGCTGTCAGGTCTGTCAGATGCGCGAAAAATTCCTTTTCACCAAGCTCAACCACATAACCTTCCCACTCTTGCAGAACTTCAGGACGCGGTGTAGATGTACTAGGCAACAGATTTTTGAACAGCCACATTATGCTGCCAGTTGGGGCCGGGTTATGTTCCCAACGATATCTACCAGTGCTTAGCAAATCTGTATTCTGGGAGATGAATTTCGATCTAGCCTTTTTTGGACGTGCCAAAGCTAAAGCTTTGTTCTCCGATTCATTGGCTAGATACGCAGGCGAGCCAAGCAAAGAGGTCGCACTTTCATCGGAAAAGCTCGTTTGTCCGAATGTGTTAGAAAGTGCCGAATTCATGAGGAGCTCCCCTCTTGCTTTGCTTCCGCCAGCGACATGACTTGGTCAATGATGCTTTCTGCACGGCACATCGATTCATCAAAACCATCATCGAGAATGCTGAATAACTCCTTCCGTCCATCAAGAGCGGTGGCATCTCGCTGGTAGTTATCGTTTACGCGAACGTAAATTCCCAGGCTCCCATCACCGATTTGTGTCGACGGTTCGACCGTCACGTTAACCTGTCCACCTGCGGATCGAGCCTGCCGCATAGTCAGCGAGGCCATCCCGTTCCCAGCATCATCGAGCTGAAGCTTGTCAGCAATTCCTCCCCATGGCTCGACTGGCGCGAGAATTCTGCCTACCTGATCTCTCGCGGTCCTATTCTCCGCTCGAAAATGAACCACACGACTTATCCCAAGCGCATCCACCGAAGTATAGGAAAGCTGTTCCGTGAAAATGTGCAGCACGATGTCCCGCACGCGAACTAGCGGCACCGAACGCGTGACAACTTGAAAACTGTCCTGCGTGACATGAACATCAAAACCTTCGGCCGAAAAACTCGAAGTTTGTGCATTCACAATCTCGACTTGGGCGGTATCGACAGCGCGCGGAGACAACATGCCGATCAGCGCCAACCAAGCAGGGGTAAAGATCGTTGGCTCGAATTTTCCCAACAATACAATGGCCACGGCATTGATTTCCGGTTCGATGCGCACAACGCCTCCTGTGCCGACGGGCTAACTCGATGCTTCCGCGTGCCCAGACGATTATATAACATAGCAGCCTTGCTATGCGAGGCGCAGGCCTGTCCAAGGGCAAGAGCAAGCCCCGCTAGGACCGGATATTGCATGAGTGAGGAGGACAAGGATTCTATATTTCTATACAATTCAGTTAGATAGGCCGATATCGGAGGAATCCTTGCCCATGGCGAATTGTACCTGATGGTGGCCCTTCTCCGCCCGAACGGGATCGACGGGGCTCGGTGCGCCTGGGCGGTCCTGGCACTGCTGACGAAACGGTTACGCCTGGCCTGACCGAAGGTCCAGATCATGTTTTGCGGCGACAGCGGGGCCTGCCGCCGGCGCGTGCCATGGCGACACCTCCATTCATGCAATATTTGGGCTAGGAGCATCCCGCTTCATTCACGCGCAAATATTCGTTGATGAATTTGTCGATCATCCGTGACAGCGTTGAAAGAATGAACCCAGCATCGTAACCATGCCCTCCAAAATTGCCGGATTGCCAAGTTGGGGCGAAGCTCATTTGCAAGGCGGATGAATCGACCACCATCTTATTATAATCAACACTAATAGTGTAAGAATTACCCACGGTTTCTATGCTAACGTGCAAAAAGGCACCTTGAGATGGATCGTACAGCCTTGCTGGCCGAAGACGGCTGAGCACGTTCGCTTCGACATCCTCTATTGTTAAGCCAACTTCAGCCTTGGCATCATCGTTAAGATAGACGAGCAAATCCATTGCTTCGCAATCACCCCACAGTTGGAATGCATCAATATTGATGGGCTCTTCCTGAGACCTAATTTGTCCAAGAAGCTCACTAAATGCCTCAAGCAGTTGAAGTTGAATTTCTGGATTTTCCCCGTGAAACTCAAACTGGCCCGCCACAGGCGCGGTCACAGCCAGGGTGGTAATCAGCGTGAATACTCTAAGCATAACATTGCTTCCTTGAAGAAGAGGGGAAATGCTAACACATATCGCCTTACCAAGGATGGCAAGGCTGAGGGCTGAGGCTCCGTGTGAGGTAGTCTGAGGTGGTCCTACTTTGTTGGACAGTTTGAGGGCCGAGACAAGGTGTGCCCCAAATGGATTGATCGCCTTCATTGGCAAAATCTGCCGTTGCAAACGACCGTCGCTGATTTTGTCAAGAAGCTGCTGGCAAGGGGGGGGCCGTATTCCTTTGCACCGGTTGCGCCATCATATGAAAGCGCGAACGGGATTCGTTGTTCACGCAAGTGTTCCAGGCCGAGTATCAACTCATCGCGCTTCATTTGCTGGTGATAGCGCCTGTCCCGACCGGTCGAGGTTCCCAGATAGGGAGGATCGAGGTAAAGAAAATCGGCAGGCGAGGAATCTGCCGTCGTGTCGAGCCAATCGCCGACACGGAACTCGACGCGGCCGCGAAGAATGACCGACACGCCGAAGATCGCCGAGCGCATCTTGTCGGGATGCATGCCGAGGCGCCGCCTGTCGACGGACTGGGTGAATCGCCCGGTGCGATTAAAGCGGATCGAATTCTTGACGCACCGGCATACCAGATAGAGCAGATCGACATGGTGGCCGGCCTCGTTGTAGCGTTCCCGGATGCGATTGAAATAGTCGCCGTCGCCTTCTGGCTGGCCGAGCCACAATTCCCGGTATCGCCGGGCAGTCGCATCGGGCTGCTCGACGATGGCGCGAAGCAGCTCGACTATCGGCGCGAGGCTGTCCGCGATCACGAAACGCGATGCAAGACGGTGATGGGCGGCGAAGATGCTCATCGCCGCCGAGCCGGCGAAGGGCTCGTAAAAGGTTTCGATCCCTGGCGGCAGGTGCTGCGCGATCACGGGCGCAAGCTTGCGCTTGCTACCCTGGTAAGGAATCGGGTGTGGAAGCGTCATGCCCTGCGCCCCTCGTGCCGGTCAGGCAACACTAGCCAAAAGCCGAAGGAGCGTCAACAAAAAGCCCAAACTTGGCGCGATCCGGGAAGTGCTGCCGCGACGATTCGCGAACGGTCATGGCTGGACCTGCCGATGTGCCGGCGCGCCGGCGTGTCGGCTGACGGGGTGATGGCGGGCGCGGCCATGGCACCTCGGCCAAATTTGGCTTTGCATTCTGGCGTGGGCGCCGGTAAGATGTGCGCCCTGAATTTTTCGGCTCCGTTGTCGGGGCCACATGCAAGGTGTTGAATGCCCCAAATCAAGCTGAAAGAGAACGAACCCTTCGACGTCGCGCTGCGCCGCTTCAAGCGCTCCTGCGAAAAGGCCGGCATCCTGGCGGAAGTTCGCCGCCGGGAGTTCTACGAAAAGCCGACCGCCATGCGCAAGCGCAAGGCTGCGGCTGCGGTCAAGCGGCACCAGAAGAAGCTGCTGCGCGAAAGCCGCAAGTTGCAACGCCAGTACTGAAATCTCCATCCGGACGCAGTCGAGGCAGCGCATGAGCCCCTTGCAAGCCCAGCTCCGAGAAGCGATGAAAGACGCCATGCGCGCCAAGGACAAGCCGCGCCTGGAAGCGATTCGCCTGGCGCTGGCGGAAATCCGCAGGGTCGAAGTCGACGAGCGAATCGAATGCGACGACAGCCGCATCATCGGCATACTCGACCGCATGGTCAAGCAGCGCCGGGATTCGATCGAGCAGTTCGAGGCAGGCGGGCGCGATGACCTGGTCGCAAAGGAAAACGGCCAGATCGAAGTGTTGCGCGAGTTCCTGCCAAAGCCGCTTTGCAGCGACGAGCTCGGCGCGCTGATTGCCGATGCCATCAGCGAGTCCTCGGCCGAATCGATGCGCGACATGGGCAAGGTCATGGCGCTGCTCAGGCCGCGAGTCGTCGGCAGGGCCAACATGGGCGAGGTCAGCAAGCAGGTCAGGCAACTGCTGAGCGGTTGAGCCCGGTTCGTGGCGCGGGGCAGGCATCGAGGCCGTTTGCGCCATCGCCTTGCCGAGAATTGACGCAGACTGGCGCGAGTTGGCGCGAATTAGCGCGAAATGCCGCAGATGGGCGCGAATTGCCGCGAGTACAGTCGCGAACGCCATGACCCGTCAAGCTCGGCCCCCGGCAGCAGAGCGACGAAACACCGATTCGCCGCCGAGGCGGCCAGGGCTGTGGAGCGCGGCCGACGATGGCGGGACTGATTCCGGAAGGCTTCATTGACGAGCTGCTGAACCGCGTCGATATCGTCGAAGTGATCAACCGGCGCGTGCCGCTGAAGAAAGCCGGCAAGGACTACCAGGCCTGCTGCCCCTTCCACGAGGAAAAGACCCCCTCTTTCAACGTCGTGCCCCAGAAACAGTTCTTCCACTGTTTCGGCTGTGGCGAATCGGGTGACGCCATCAGTTTCATCAGCAAGTTCCACAACCTCGACTTTCCCGAGGCCGTGGAGACCCTGGCCCGGGACGCCGGCATGGAAATCCCGCAGCGGCAGGAAAGCCCGGCACAAGCGCAACGCAGCGCCGAACGAAACACCCTGCTCGAATGCCTGGAACGAGCGAAGCGCTATTTTCAGGACCAGTTGCGGCAGCACCCGCAGCGGCGCCGGGCAGCCGACTGGTGCAAGTTGCGGGGCATCAGCGGCGCCATCGCGAGCGAATTCGAGCTCGGCTATGCGCCACCGGGGTGGGACAACCTGGCAACCAGGTTCGGCACCGACGAAAAGGCCCGCAGCATATTGCTCAAAGCGGGGCTGGCAGTGGCCCGGGAGCAGCAGCGGCAAGGCGATTCGGGAAAGCCCTCGATGTACGACCGTTTCCGCGACCGCGTGGTGTTTCCGATCCGCGACAGTCGCGGCCGCACGGTCGGTTTTGGCGGCAGGGTGCTCGACGACAGCAAGCCCAAATACCTGAACAGCCCGGAAACCCCGGTATTCCAGAAAGGGCGCGAGCTGTACGGGCTTTACGAGGCGCGCAAGAGCAAGATCGGCAAGCTGCTCCTGGTGGAAGGGTACATGGACGTGATCGCCCTCGCGCAGGCCGGCATCCGCAATGCGGTCGCGACGCTCGGCACTGCGACCAGCTCTGCGCAAATCCAGCGCATGTTCCGCTTCGCCCCCGAAATCGTGTTCTGCTTCGATGGCGACAATGCCGGTCGCAGGGCCGCCTGGCGCGCCCTGGAGGTGACCTTGCCCATGCTCGAGGACGGCAAGAGCGCAAGATTCCTGTTCCTTCCCGAAGGCGAAGACCCGGACAGCGCGGTTCGCCAATTCGGCGCCGACAAGTTCCGCGAACGCGTCGATGCCGCGCAGCCATTGGAAGATTTCTTTTTCGACCATTTCCGCGCCGATGTCGACGTCGGGACGATCGAAGGCAAGGCGGCCTTGAGCAGCAAGGCGATGCCGCTGATCCGCACCCTGCGCGAAGGCGTGTACCGGGAGCTCATGATCGAGCGGCTCGCGGAAATCGCCGGAGTCGACAGGAAGACCCTGCTGGCGCCGATCACGGCCAAACGCGACAGCGGGAAGCCGCCCTGGGAGCAGCAAGCGCCGGATTTCGATGCCCCGCCATTCCTGCGGGAATCGCGCAGGGACCGATCAGGTCGTTCGGCAAGGCGGGCCGGCCCGAGAAAGCCGCAGGACCCTGCCTTGGTGGCGATCAAGCGATTGCTGCGGGAACCTCGCTTCGCGCTGGCAATTGCCGAGGACGAGGATCTTTCGCCGCTGTCCCAGGAAGGCGACGATGCAGCGAAACTGTTGCTCGAACTGGTTGAAATCGTGCGGCAGAACCCCAATATCGACAACATCCCATTGCTTGAGCAATGCAGCCGCAGCGCGGTGAGCGACCTTCCCAGGGCGATCACCGCAGAAAACATCGAGCCATCCAAGCGGGAGAAGCTGCAAGAGGAATTTATCGAGATCATCGCCGAGCTGCTCGCGAAATGCTCGAAAAAGCTCGCAAACAAGCGGCGCCGGGATCAACTGCGCGCCAGAACTGCCGCTAAAACGAGTGAGGGCGGCACCAGCGCAAGCCCGCAGGACGAGAGCCTGCCGGGCGGAGACTCGCCGGAATAGGCCGTCAATCGCCATTTTTCCGGATTTGTGTGCATGACTGGCAAGTGCCGTCTATAATGCGCGGCTACCTTGAATTTGCGCAGGCTGGTTCCTGCGCAGGGAAAACAGCAGTTCCATGACAGATGCAACAGCGCCACTGGCACCGAAAACCAGCTTGAAGTCCTTGATCGCCAAGGGACGGGAGCAGAGCTATCTGACGTATGCCGAGGTGAACGACCATTTGCCCGCGCAGATCTCGGACCCGGACCAGGTCGAAGACATCATCCAGATGATTAACGACATGGGCATCAAGGTCTACGAGACCGCTCCCGATGCCGATTCGCTGATCCTGAATGACGATAGCGACAGCAGCACCGACGAAGTCAGCGCCGCCGAGGCCGCTGCGGCTCTTGCCGCCGTTGCGAACGAGGCCGAAGCCGGCCGCACCACCGATCCAGTGCGAATGTACATGCGCGAAATGGGCACCGTCGAGCTGCTCACCCGGGAAGGCGAAATCGTTATCGCCAAGCGCATCGAGGAAGGCATTCGCGAGCTGATGAAGGCCATGGCGCACTATCCTGGCGTGGTCGAGCACATTCTGCAAGAGTACGAAGCGATCAGCGAGGACGACCGCCGCCTGAAGGAACTCATCTCGGGCTACCTCGACACCGAGGAAGAGGCCGCCGCCAACCAGGCGAAGCTGCGAGCCGTGACCGCAGCCAAAGAGAAAAAGGCAGCGAAGGAAGCGAAGAAGGCAGAGAAGGCGAGGAAAGAGAAAGAGGCGCAAGAAGCGAAGGAGGCGAAGGCGAAAGAGGCAAAGAAAGGAAAAAAGGCCAAAGAAGCCAAAGAAACCCAAGAAGCAAAAGCAGAAGCAGAGGCAGGAAAAAAGCCGGAAGAGACGGGCGATACGGGCAATGGCGAGTCCGAGTCCGAGCCTGCCGTCGGCCCCGACCCCGAGGAAGCGCGCATCCGTTTCGCCGCCTTGCGCGAGCAATACGACCGCACTTGCAAGGTGCTCGGCAAATTTGGCCGCGAAAACGAAAAATCCCTCGCCGAGCTCAGTGCCCTTGGCGACCTGCTGCGATGCTTCAAACTGATTCCGCGCCAGTTCGACCCGTTGCTGCTCGAGATCCGCGGCATCATGGGCCGGGTGAAGCGCAACGAGAAGTACATCATGGGCCTATGCATCCGCAAGGGCCTGATGGATCGCAAGACTTTCCTCGCGACATTCCCGGGCAACGAGATCAACGAGCAATGGCTCGACCTGCATATCAGCGAGGAAGGGGCGAATCCCCGGATGTTGCGCAAGGTCAGGCCGGAAATCCTGCGCACGCAGAAGAAATTGCGCCTGCTCGAAGAGGAATGCGGGCTGACCATCGCCGAAATCAAGGATATCAATCGCCGCATGGCGATCGGCGAGGCGAAATCGCGCCGGGCAAAGAAGGAGATGGTCGAGGCGAACTTGCGGCTGGTGATTTCGATCGCCAAGAAATACACCAACCGGGGCCTGCAATTCCTCGACCTGATCCAGGAAGGCAATATCGGCCTGATGAAAGCCGTGGACAAGTTCGAGTATCGGCGCGGCTACAAGTTCTCGACCTATGCGAC
>RKSA01000038.1 GCA_007571115.1 Gammaproteobacteria bacterium | reverse complement strand
CGCAGCTCGCGCGGTATTGCGCAGCAATGACCTGGGAACGTACACCGTTCCCACCCGGGGTCTGTACCCGTTCCAGTGGAACTGGGACTCGGCGATCACCGCGCTCGGCTGGTTCACTTTCGATGAGGCCCGCGCGTGGCAGGAGGCGCGCGCGATGTTTCGCGGCCAATGGGACAACGGCATGGTGCCGCATATTCTGTACCACGACCACGCGGAATCGTACTTTCCCGGCCCGGAAATCTGGGGTGGCAAGGAGAAAATTCCGTCGAGCACGATCTCGCAGCCGCCTGTTTGGGCGATGGCGGCCAGGCTCATGTTGCAACGTGCCACCGCCAGCGCCGCAGCCCGCGCCGAACTGCGAGAGCTGCTGCCGCAGTTGCTCGACTACCATCGCTGGTGGTACCGCGACCGCGATCTCGAGGACACCGGGCTGGTCGAAAGCTACCACCCCTGGGAGTCGGGAATGGACAACAGCCCCGCCTGGGACGCGCCGCTGGCCCGGGTGCCGCCGATCGCCTGGCAATACCAGCGCCGCGATACCGGTCATGTCAACCACGAGCAGCGGCCGAGCCGCGAGCAGTACGACCGCTACCTGTACCTGATCGACTTCCTCAAGCGGAACGACTTCGATCCGCAGCGCGTATCGGCGTCTTCGCCCTACCGGGTGATCGATATCGGCACGGTTTCGATCCTGCATCGCGCCAGCCAGGACCTGCTCGAGCTATGCCGGGAATTCGGGCTTGCCGCAGAAGCTGCCGAACTCGAGGGCGAACTCGCCCGCACCGAAGCTGCGGCGAGCCGCTGCTGGTCGAGCGAGCAGCGCTGCTTTCTCAACCGCGACTTGCTCTGCGACGCGTCGCTGCCAGAGCGCACCACCGGCAGCCTGCTGCCGCTGTTCGGCCGGCTCGCCGACGACCGGCAAGCCGCAGCGATGGCTGGCCTGATTGAGCAATGGCTCGATTCGAGCGCTTTTTCGCTGTCATCGACGCACCCCGCAAGCGCCTGCTACGAGCCGCAACGATACTGGCGTGGCCCGGTGTGGCTGCACATCAACTGGATGATCGCCGATGGCCTGCGCGCCTACGGCCACATCGAGCTCGCCGAACGGCTCAAGCGCGCGAGCCGCGCCTGCATCGAGGCTGCCGGAGGGTATTTCGAGTACTACCACGCCGAGACGGGCGAAGGCTGCGGAGGCGGGAACTTTTCCTGGACTGCGGCGGTCGCGCTGTTCTGGCTCGGCGAATGAATCGCTCAGCCACCCAAAACAACGGGAATCAGCCAGCCGATCAGCAGCATCGCGACGAAGGCCAATAGCAGCGCAGCAGTCTCGCCAAGCCGCCACACGCCTGCGTCGGCTTGCTCGGTCGCTACCGCCCCAGTTTGCGAGGAGGCAGTTTGCGAGAAAGTCCGCAAGACAACTGCAACGAGCAAGGCGATGCCGATCGAGGCGATGCAGCCGGTCACGTTCCACCAGAGCCAGAACACCTCGTCCTCGTGGCCGAGCCAGAGATAGACATTGATCGCCACTCCGGCGAGGAGGCCGGCATTGGCGGCCATCGAGCCGACCCCAGGCCTGAGGATCGCGAGCAGGAAGGTCGCGAGAATTGGCCCGTAGAATACCGAGCCGATCTTGTTGATCGCCTCGATCACCGTGGGAGCGATGTCGCCGCCAAAGATCGACAGCACGACGATTATCACGCCCCAGAACAGCACTGCGGCCCGGGACCAGAAGACGTATTCGTCGCGCTCCAGCGTTTTGCCGCTCAAGCGCGTGAAATCCTCGATGCTGACCGCCGAAAGCGAGTTGACCACCGAACTCAGCGACGACATCGAAGCCGCTAGCAGGGCGACGATGAGCAAGCCGATCAGCCCGTTGGGCAGATACTCGACGATGAACAGCGGCACGAGGGTGTCAGGCACCTCCGGGTCGATCTTGGCGAGAAACTCGGGGTTCATCACCGCGAAAGCTCCTAGCGCGAGCCCGGTGAAGCAATAGAGCAGCACGATGGGGAAGCGCGCCAGGCCGTTGAACATGAGAATGCGCCGCACCGAGCTTTCGTCCTTGGCCGACAAGGTTCGCTGTGCCTGGGTCTGGTCGCAGCCGTAATACGATGCGTACAGCACGATGCCGCCGAAAATCATCGGCCAGAGCCCCCATTCGTCGCCGGAAAATCCCCAGGAGTCGGTTCGCAGCACGGTGAGCCTGGTCGCGTCGATGTTCGCGAGCAGCACATCGAGGCCGCCCATGTTGCGCAGGGAAAAGAACAGGATCATCGCGACGCCGGAGAAAATCAGCAGCATTTGTGCTGCATCGGAATAGACCACGGCCTTCATTCCGCCCTGGAACGAATAGATGAGCGTGATCACGCCGATCACGGCAATAGCGACGTAGAAATCGACTCCCATGGCCGTGTTGAGGATCAGCGCGGTGGCGTAGATCGCGATGCTCGTGCCGAAAGCGCGGCTGACGAGGAAGACGAAGGAGAT
Source organism: Gammaproteobacteria bacterium (assembly GCA_007571115.1). Classification (GTDB taxonomy): domain Bacteria; phylum Pseudomonadota; class Gammaproteobacteria; order Pseudomonadales; family Pseudohongiellaceae; genus UBA9145. The sequence goes on along the minus strand of RKSA01000038.1, from coordinate 8,611 downwards.
CAGCAGGCGCGTCGAGAGGCCGAAGCGTCTTTCGAGAAAATCGTAGATGCTGACGACTCCCGAACGGTAGAGCGTCGGCAGCACGTAGACCATCAGCAGCAGCATTGCGAGAGGCACGGCGAATTCGTAGGAAAGCCACACCATGCCACCGCCTTCGCGAAGCCCGACAAAAGCCGGCGCCGAAATGAAGCTGATCGCCGAAAGCTGGGTCGCCATCGTCGACAGGGTCAGCGGGAAAACGCCGAGTTGCCTGCCGCCGAGGAAGTAGTCCTTTCTCGAATGCTGTTCCTTGAAGAAATAGCCGAGCCCCAGCAGCATGGCCAGGTAGATGGTGATGATCGCGTAGTCGAGGAAATTCATTCGGGTTGCCGGCTAGCGGCACCGGCCATCCCCAGGGGGTCGGCCCTGGGGATGGCCGGAAGCCATCGCGAATCGCGGGCTAGAAATCGTAGCTCAGTCGCAGTGCAACCCTGCGGGGGAGGATCGGGCGGCCGACGAAGAACTGCGCAGCCTGGCCCGACTGGGCGTTGCCCTGCCTCGGCGAGCCCTCGGTGATTCCCTGCGTGTCGGTGAGGTTGAACACGTGCAGGCTCAGGCGGATGCTGTCGTCGTCCTCGAGGGGGAACGAATACCCCGCTTCGAGGCGCCACAGCCCGTAGGAGCCGAGGCTGACCGAGTTCGAGTCGTTGGCGAAATTGCTGCCGTGGTAGTTGTACATCAGCAGGCCGTCGAAGTTGTCCCTGGCGAAGCGCGCGCCGAAGTTGGCCATTTCGGTAGGCTGGCGGCGCAATTCGTTGCCAACGATCGCCGGATTGCCATCGGCCTTGGTGAACTCGTGCTCGCGCAGCGTGATGTTGCCGTCCAGCGTGACAAAATCGTTCAGGTACCAGGAGAATCCGGCCTCGATGCCATAGGCCTCGGTCGATTGCAGCGAGACGTCCTCAATGATGTTGCCGGGATTGTTCGGATCGTTGATCAAATCGACATTGCGCCGGTCGTCCAGGGTCGAGCGGAAAAACAGCGCCTGGGCGCTGATCGCCTGGTCTTCGTATTTCACGCCGGCCTCGAGGCTGTTGATGATCTCGCCTTCGTAGGAGGCGAGCCGGCCCCGGCTGAACGGCACGCTGCGGATCTGCGGGAAGAAGAATCCCCGCGAGATATTCGCGAACAGGTTGACTTCGTCGTTCAGGCGGTACAGCGCACCGGCGGAGAAGGCCCATTCGGTGGCGCCGAGCGAGTCGCTGGTCAGCGAGCCATTGGTGTAGCTGACGGTCTCGATCAAGTCGTTGACGCTTGGGTCGTCGCTCATGACGAAACTCGATGTGTTGAACCGCTTGACGTCGCCTTCGAGGCGCTCGATGCGGACTCCGAGATCCCAGGACCAGTCGCCGGCCTCGATCTGGTCGGCAACGTAGAACGCGATGCGTCGCGCACTGCGGTCATGATGATCCGTCAGGCCGTTGGTTTTGGCGAGCCCGTTGTGCGTCCAGTGATACGTGGCGTTCGGGTCGTCAGCCATGACGAGCTGCCCCGAGTCGTCCTCGACGACTCCCGTGAGCTGCACGTTGACGAGCAGCGGAGCATTGCGGAAATCGCCGAGGTAGGTAGTGATATGCCTGATGTCATCAGCCTGGGAGTTGGAGAAGAATCCGCCGATGGTCAGGCCGTGGGTCTGCTCGCCGACGTAGAACTCGTGGCCGACGCTGAATTCGAGGGACATGTCTGTAGCATTGCGCGAACGATCAAAGGTGCGGTTGCCAAAAACTAGGTGGTTCGGCGCCAGATTCCTGCCCGTCTGTGCGTAGACGAAGCGGGCATGGCCGTGCAGTGCCGGATCGATGCCGCGCCGGGTCAGGTATTCACTCTGGGTTTCGGGTCTGCTTCCATCAGGGGCGAGACCATCTCCGTCAACGAACAGGTTGAACTGGTGGTCGTAGCGCGCATAGCGCAGTTTCGCATTCAAGGTCCATTCGTCGTTGAGATCCCGGTCGAGCACTGCGGCAAGCATGTGGCCGTGAGTGAGCACGCCGTCGCCGATGGACGTCTGGAAGCGGCCTCCCGGAGTGTCGTAGGAAAGGCCGACGGCTTCCACGGTGTTCATCGTGAAGACTTCGGCGCCATCGTTGCCCATTACACGTTCCCGGGTGCGGCCGTCGACGGGCAGCGGCAGGAAGAACTGCACGCTGTCGTCGATCAACTGGGTGTGCAGGGTCAGCGAGCCCGAGCCGTCATCGAATTCATGCCTGATGTTGCCGCGGAGCTGGAAGCCTTGCGTGTCGAGGCCCGACTTGAGCGGCCCTTCGTCGTTGCGGAAATATCCCGAAAGTGCGTAGAACGTGTCCGAATCGGCGCTGCCGAGGGGGCCGCTGAAGAAATAGTCGCCGCGCAGCCTGCCTTCGTCGGCGGTTTCGATCTGCACCGTGCCGGCAGGCTCGGGGCCTCCCGTGGAGGAAATGTAGTTGATGATTCCCGCCACCGAGCCGGGTCCGAACAGGTTCGACACGCCACCGCTGACGAATTCCGAGCGCTCGACGCCGAGGTCGTTGCGGATGTAGACGTCGAAGGCCGAAGAGTTCAGGCCGAAAGTCGTGAAGGCCGGCATCCCGTCGTAGAGCAATGGCGTGAACGAGAATTGCCCACCCGACGGCAAGGCGCGATGGAACACATTGGTCGCGACTTCACCGCCGCCGCCTTCGGCGCTGATTCCGGGCAACTGGGTCAGGATGTCTGCCTGACTCGACGAGTTGAACGATCTGAGGTCTTCCTCGGTGAACTGCGACACCGATTGTGGAGTGTCGAAGCCCGTTCGCTCGACGCCGGTACCAGTCACGATGATTTCCTCGATGACTCCGCCAGCTTCCGATTGCGCGAAAGCCGGGAAGGAACTGATGCAGAATGCCGTGGCAGCGAGCCAGGCCGCAGATCGATAGTGTTTCATTCTTCGCTCCCTTGATGAAGGCAAGTTGATATAACATCGCAATCCTATACGCACTCAGCGCAAATGGCAATGGCCGAATCTGGCGAGAAGCCCGTGGAACCGGTGACCGAACCCGATTTCAGCAAGATCCGCATCGTGCTCGTCAACACTTCGCACCCCGGCAACATCGGCGCGAGTGCCCGGGCGATGAAGAACATGGGCCTGCACAGGCTGGCGCTCGTGCAGCCGAAGGAATTCCCCAGCGGCGTTGCCGTGGGTCGCGCCGCTTCGGCCGTCGATCTGCTCGAGCGCGCCGAAGTGCATGGCACCTTGTCCGAGGCGATCGCCGACTGCGGCCTCGTCATTGGCGCGAGCGCTCGCTCCCGGCGGATCCCCTGGCCGATGCTCGATCCGGCGCAATGCGCACAGCGCGCGATGCAAGCCGCAGTGCGCAATCGCGTCGCCCTGGTGTTCGGCCGCGAGGACACTGGCCTGAGCAACGAGGAATTGCAGTCCTGCCACTATCACGCGCGAATTCCCGCCAACCCGGAGTACGGCTCGCTGAATCTCGCCGCAGCGGTGCTGGTGTTCTGCTACGAGTTGCGCAAGGCCGCCCTTGCCGAGATCCCAGGCGATGTCGGCCATGGCGATCCGCAATGGGATCGCGAGCTGGCGACCAGCACCGATCTGGAACTATTCCATCAGCATTTGCAAGAGGTGCTGGTCGCGCTCGATTTCCACGACCCCGAATCTCCGCGGCAACTCTTGCAGCGCCTGCGGCGCCTGTTCGCGCGAATCCAGCCCGACGTCGTCGAAATGAACATTCTGCGCGGAATGCTCACGCATATCGAGCACAAGCTGAAAGAAACGCGCTGAAACAAGAATCGCACCGAGAAAGGGTGTGCTCAGGCAGCTCGCTGCTGCGCCGCCACGCGGCGGACATGCCAGGCGCAACGGCGGTCTCCGGCAAGCAGGTGCGCGGTTTGCCGGATTTCCGCCTCGGCGCCGAGCAAGTCGCTGAACATCCGCGCTTCGGCCTCGCAGAAATGCGGGCAGCTCGTCGCGCAGGATTCGATCGGGCAGTGGTTTTGCGCGAGCACCCAGCCGTCGGGGGCGAGGCGCAACTCGGCCATGTAGCCGTCCTCGCTGCGCAGATCAACGAGATGCTCGACTTTCCGCTCCAGGCTGTCGTCCGCGTCGCGCATCGCAGCGCGATAGCGCTGTTCGACATTCCGCGTTCGTTCATCGACCAGACGCTCGATCCCATCGCCACCCCAGCACGCCTCGGCGACCTGCAGCAGCTCCCGGGCCAATGCCGACCCTGCGTTGGGGAACCAGCGATGCCCTTTGCCCGTCAGCTTCCACAGCGAGACGGGCCGCCCGCGGTGCTGCTTTTCCACCGGAGTCGGCCGCACCAGGCCAAATCGCTGCAAGTCCGCCAGATGATGGCGGACTCCCATGGGAGTCATTTCCAGTTGCTGCGAAAGAATCCGCACCGATTGCGCACCCCGGGCCTTCAGGCCATGCAAGATGCGCTGCTGGCTCGAAGAAAGTCGCATGGAAATGTCCAGTCCGATCCTGATTGCTATATCGGTAGCCAAGAACAAAAGTTGATTTTCGCCGCAGAGGAGCCTCGCCCAATTCCCAGATCAGGCTGGTATCGCCTATACTTGGGTGCGCTTCGTCCCCGTGGCACAACTGGATAGCGCGACGCCCTCCTAAGGCGTAGGTTGCAGGTTCGACCCCTGCCGGGGACGCCAGTTTTGGTCGGCGCTGGGTGAATGATCGGTCGGTCGCTTAGTCGCGGTTGGCGACGTGGTCGTAGCGCGAGGCTGTCGCTTGCAGCGGTGCGTCGGGGTTGCCGTCGAGGTGGAAGGGTTCGGCGAGTCCGGCTCTTTCGATGTTGGCGATTGCCAGGGCGAGGTTGCTTTCGCCGTCGCGGTTGACGTGGCTGAGTGGCTTTTCTCCCTTGACTGCATCGGCCTTGACTGCATCGCCCTTGGCCGCATCGCCCGTAGCTTGCTCGCAGATCCTGCTTTCCGGCGTGAATCGCTGCTCGCCGCGAAACACGAACATGCGTTTTTTCGCCTTGCCGCGGAAATGCATCCGCGCCACGACTTCCTGGCCGGTGTAGCAGCCCTTGCTGAAATTGACCACTCCGGAAATGTCGTAGTTGAGCAGTTGCGGCGTGTACTTTCCGCTCGTCGCGGCACCGACGTGGACTTCTCCAGCCTCGATTTCCGCAACATGCCAATTGGTGCCCGGCGAAGGGCGCCATTCGCCGAGCAAGTCGCGAAGCGGCGCGGCCATCGCTTTGTCGAGGCACCACAACTCGAGCCGTTCGCCCGGGATTCGCAGCAGGCACATCGGCGCTGCGGCCGTGCAGTCATCGATGGCTTGCGGGATTGCCGCGAAAAGCTGCGCCAGGGCGGCATCGTGCCCGTTGCCCTCGATGCCAAGCGCCAGCGGCGCTTCGAGGCGTCGCAGCTCGACCTTGGAAAACACCGCATAGCGCGCCAGGGTGGCGATGATTGTGTCCGCCATTCCCGTATTGGTTTGCAGCAGGCAGGCCTCGCCGGTCCAGGCGAGGCGGAAATCGGCGATGACGCGGCCTTGCAGATTGCAGATGGCGCCGGGAAGCGACCGCGTCGACGAAAGCTGCTCGACGTTGCACGTCACCTGGCCTTGCAGGAACTTGCGCGAATCGGCGCCGCTCACCTCGACAAACTCGTGGCCGGGCAAGGCGCAAACAGGCATGGGCAGTTTCCTCGAATGAGCGTGGAGCGCAAGTGTAGCAATCTGCGGCCTGCGGCGCGAAACCGAGCCGGAACGAACTCGTGCTGGCAGCGCACCGGTAGCGCGATCTTGCGAAAAAACCGCCATCGTGCGAGCCTGCGCGGATGAAGGGCGGCGACATCCATCCCGGCAGCGAGCCTGGCAACGAGCGGATCATCGGCTGGCGCAGCCGCCGGGGAATGCTGGAGCTCGACCTGCTGCTCGTTCCCTTTGCCCGGCTAGCCTACCCAAAGCTCGGCGGCGCTGCCCAGGCCGCATACCGGCGCCTGCTCGCCGAAGAAGACCAGGATCTGTATCGATGGCTGATCCGCAAGGAGAACGCCGGGGACTTGCAGGCGATCGTCGAGCGCATTCTCGCCCACCACGAGGAGAGGGCCGCGAATGCGAGCCCGAGCCATTGAAGCAACTGAAGCGACGCGGCGAATTCGGCCTGGAACGGCCGTTCGTGCCGCATTGCAATGCCGCAGCAAGCGCAGTGCCAGAAAAACATCCCGGGATTCCGGGCTTTTGCCGGGGCGCCGACTAGATTTGCCGCATGTTGCGAATTCAACCCGTTCCTTCGAGGCTGCGCTGGGCGGTGGGCCTGGTTCTGCACGTGCTGGCGGTCGTCGCGCTGCTGCACTGCGGCGCTCCGGGCTGGCTCAAGCTGAGCCTCATGCCGCTGCCCGTGGCGAGCCTATGCCGCGAGACGATGCTTCTGCGCGGCCACAGCGAGCGTGTCGAGCTGCGCCTGCGCGGCAAGGCTGCGATATTGCGAATCGATGGCGTCGAGGTCGATTCCGGGCCGCCGCGGTCATTGCATTGCTCGCAATGGCTGATCGTGCTCGAGTTTCCGCTCCGGGGGCAGGCCCGGGAACCGGTTTTCAGGCTGGGGCGGCGCCGCTTCCGCTTGGTTCTGTTCGCCGATTCGCTGCCAGGTGACGAGCTGCGCCGGTTGCGCCGCTGGGTCTATCACGAAAGCGACTGATCGTCGGCGAGCAGGTCGGCGTGGTCGGCGGGGCGCAGGATGGTGTCCCGGGCCTGTGGTGCGAGGCCGCGATGATCGAGGTTGAAATGCAGGCCGCGGCTCTCCTTGCGCGCCCTGGCGCTGCGCACGATCAGGCTGGCGACCAGCGTCAGGTTGCGCAGTTCGAGCATGTCCCGGGCGATTCGGTAGCGCTGGAAGTGTTCGTGGATTTCCTCGCGCAGCAATGCCAGGCGCCGCTCGGCGCGCCCGAGGCGGCTGTCGCTGCGAACGATGCCGACATAGTCCCACATGCAGCGGCGCAACTCGTCCCAGTTGTGGGAAACGAGGATGTCGTCGCCGGATTCGGCCCGCGCGTCTCCGGGCCAGTCGGGCGCGGGCGGCGGAGCAGCGGCCTCGCCGATTCTGGCGCGGATCGATTCCGCAGCGCCGAAGGCGATGACGAAACATTCGGTGAGCGAGTTGCTCGCGATGCGATTGGCGCCGTGCAGGCCGGAAAAAGTTGTTTCGCCGACCGCGTAAAGGTTTTCGAGGTCGGTCTCGCCTGCGCGGTTGATGATGACTCCGCCGCAGGTGTAATGCGCCGCAGGAACGACGGGAATCCGCTCCCGGGTGATGTCGATGCCGAGACCGAGACAGCGTTGGTGGATGTTGGGAAATCGCTCGCGAACGAAGTTGGCGGGGCGGTGGGAAATGTCGAGATACACGCAATCCTCGCCGAGCCGCTTGGTTTCGTGGTCGATGGCGCGGGCGACGATGTCCCGGGAGGCAAGCTCGCCGCGTGGGTCGAATCGTTCCATGAAGCGGCTTCCGTCGGCAAGTTCGAGCCTCGCGCCTTCGCCTCGCATCGCCTCGGTGATGAGGAAGCTTCGTTCGTGGGGATGGAACAGGCAGGTCGGATGGAACTGGTTGAATTCCATGTTCGCAACCCGGCAGCCGGCGCGCCATGCCATGGCGATGCCATCGCCGCTGGCGCTGTCCGGGTTGGTCGTGAAAAGATACGCCTTGCTCGCGCCGCCGGTGGCGAGGGCGACGAAGCTGGCCTCGAGGGCGACAATCTTGCGGCTTGCGTCGTCGAGCACGTAGACGCCGCAGCAACGTCGCCTGCCGTCGGCCTCGTGTATCGCCAGGTCGAGGGCGGTTTGGCCTTCGAGCAAATCGATATTGGCGTGTTCCTGGGCGCGTTGGCGCAAGGTCTGGAAGATCGCCTTGCCCGTTGCATCGGTGGCATGGATGATGCGCCGATGGCTGTGGGCGCCTTCCTGGGCGAGGTGCAGCGAGCGCAGCTCGGCTTCGCTGCCAGCGCCACGACCGCGCTGCGCCCCCGCTTTAGTGCTGAACGGCACGCCTTGCCCGAGCAGCCATTCGACCGCTGCGGCGCTGTGGCTGACGACATGCTCGACCATGCGCCGATGGCACAGGCCGGCGCCGACTTGCATCGTGTCCTCGACGTGGGAGGCGATGCTGTCGTGCTCGTCGAGCACCGCAGCGATTCCTCCCTGGGCGTAAAACGTTGCGCCTTGCTCGAGACTTGCCTTGCTCAGCACCGCGACCTTGGCAAAAGGCGCCACGCGCAGCGCCAGCGTCAGCCCTGCGGCGCCGCTGCCGACAATGAGCAGATCGAACTTTCGAGCGGGCGAAGATGTCATGGGAGAGTGTCGTCTGTGTATGGCCTGCATAGCTTGCGCATGAACAGCCGCGCTGCGGCCCGGATCGATCGCCACGCCGCCGTACAGTACCACAGGAAGCTTCCGGCCAGGTTCGCCAGAGGCAGGGCGGCAAAGGCACCGGCACTGCGCAACACATTGTGCGACAATTGGCGGGTCGGAAAGGGTGGCAAGAACTTTTGCGCGATTTTTCTGTCACAGCAGCATGATGGCAGCATCGCGAGGAAATCCGGGAACTTCCGGGAAGGTCTGAGAGCATCGAATGTC
>RKSA01000091.1 GCA_007571115.1 Gammaproteobacteria bacterium | reverse complement strand
GAACACCTTGCACAACCTCCACCATTACCGGCAATTGATGGCACAATTGCGCGAGTCGATCGAGCAGCGGCGGTTGCGCGACTTTGTCCTGCGGTTCCGGAACGCCGGGCAGCAAAATGATCCTGATGCCGAGCAGGCTGGAGCTTGATAATGAGCGATACGAACGCAGCCGGGCACCAAGCCCGCATTTGGCATGACGCAAGAGGCGCTTCCCTGCGACTCCAGTCGCAGCCGTCAGGCGTTCCATGGAAGTGGCAAGGCGGATGGCCAGGCCCGGTCGGCCCATTTGGAGGATGGCAATGAAAACGGCGTTGCGTTGTGCGGTGCTGGCGTTCTGCCTGCTGGCTGTGCAGGCGTTGCCGGCGCAGCAGAGGACCGTCGGGGATGGGGTGTTCACCCAGGACCAGGCCGATGCCGGCAAGCTCGTCCATGAGAGCGTCTGCCAGATCTGCCATGATTTGCGCTCGTATCGCGATAGCTTGCGCCTGTGGGACGGCCAGCCGCTGCTGCGGCTTTGGGAGTCGATCGTGGGAACGATGCCTGCGGACAGCCCCGGCTCGCTGCTGCTCGAGGAATATACCGACGTGATCGCCTACATCCTGCACGAGCAGGGATTCCCCACCGGGGAGGCGCCTCTCGACCCCGATGCCGGAATGGATCAGATCAGCATCGTTCAGCCTTGACCGTTGCGAGGCGCCGGTCAGAACGATTGGCCTTCGCGCATCGAATCGATCGAGGCTGCCGCAGCGGTCTGGTAGAGCAGGGCGCGCTTGCGCACGAAGCGGCTCATCCCCGAAGGCCCCATTCGCGAGCCGCCCATTCCCGAGAGGCGGAACGAGTCCTTTTCCACGTCGTTGGCTGCGATGGTGAGGCCCGCGTCGTTGATGCTGATGGCGCCGACCTCGAGCGCGGCGGCGACGGTTTCGGCCTCCTCCCTCGTCGCCGCGAAAACCGCAGCCGAGAGACCATAATCCGACGCATTGGCGAAGGTGATCGCTTGCCTGATCGAATCGAAGGGCGTCACGGTTACCAGTGGCCCGAAAGTCTCCTCGCGCATGATGCGCATGTCGTGATCGACCTCGCTGAGCACGGTGGGGCGGCACCAGGCGCCGCCGCTGCGGTTCTCGATGCTGCCGCCGCAATGGATCTTGGCGCCGCGAGCTGCGGCGTCTTCAAGCTGCTGCTCGATCTTGCGCGCCTGGGGGGCGAAGATCAACGGGCCGATATGGCCATGGTCGAGGTCGGCATCGTTGAACTTGATGTCCTTGGCGCAAGCGACCAGCGAGCGAACGAATTCGTCGTGGCGCTCGCGCGCGACGTAGACGCGCTCGAGGGACTGGCAGGCCTGGCCGGTCGCACCGAAGGCGCTGCGGGCGATCGCTCGCACGGCATTGCTGAGCTCGGCGCTGGCGGTGACGATCGCTGCATCCTTGCCGCCAAGTTCGAGAAACGCCGGAATGAAACGCCGCGCCGCATGTTCGCCGACCTTGCGCCCCGTTGCGACGCTTCCGGTAAAGCAGATCGCGTCGACCGCATCGATCAGGCCGATGCCGGCGCTGCTGTTGCCGGTAACGAAGCGGAACACCGCAGCGAGCTCGGGAACTGCGGCGATGCTTTCGCGCAAAGGCTCGACGAAGCGCGACGTGACCTCGCTGGGCTTGACGATCACTGCGCAGCCGGCGAGCAGGGCGGGGATTGCGTCGAGGGAGGCAAGCGTCAGCGGGAAGTTCCATGGGCTGATGACGCCGACGAGCGGGTATGGCACCTTGATGTGGCGCCAGTCGATTCCCGGCGCCATGGCCGAGGCGCCGCACTCGTCGGCGAGCAGCGCCGGCGCCTGTTGCAGCCAATGGTCGATCAGGCTGATCGGCTTTTGCGCTTCGAACCTGGAGAGGAGCCTGCGGCCGGTATCCTCGGTCAAGGCAGCGGCGATCGGTTCGCTGTGCCGCCTGAGCTGGTCGCGCCAGGCGAGCAAGACCTCGCCACGCCGTTGCAAGCCTTGCTGGCGCCATGCTGCCTGGGCCTCGCGCAATTCGCTGGCGAGCGCCGCGAGCCTCGCTGCGGGCCAGTTTTCGACCTCGTGATCGATTCGACCGCTGCGCGGATTCCTCGCCGGGATCTTTTTCACGCCGCCTGGTATCCGAGCGGCAGCCCCGCTGCCGCAGTGAAGCCGAACAATTCGACTCCGGGCAAGGCCGCCTTGACCTGCTCGCGAACTGCAAGCAGCGCGGCAAGATCGATTCCGGTGCGAAGCCCCATGGATTCGAGCAGGAACACCAGATCCTCGGTGACGATATTGCCGCTCGCCCCTGGAGCGAATGGGCAGCCGCCGATTCCGCCGAGCGAACTGTCGAGAGTCGTGATGCCGAGCTCGATCGCCATCAGGGCATTCGCCAAACCCTGCCCCCGGGTGTTGTGCAGATGCACGCCGGTGAGCTTTTCCGGCCCGCACCGTTCCCAGATTCCGGTCACGAGGCGCTTGAGCTGGGCGGGATTGCCGTAGCCGGTAGTGTCGGACAGGCTCACTTCGTCGACCCCGAGTCCGACAAGCTGTTCGGCGAACGCAAGCACCCGCGCTTCGGCAACCGGCCCTTCGAGGGTGCAGCCGAAGGCCGTCGACAGGCTCACCTCGAACATGGACCGCCGTGCTTTGGGCAAGGTGGCGAGATAGCTGACGCAGGCGCCGATTTCCTCGAGCACCTGGGCGTGGGTCCTGTTCAGATTGCGCAGCGAGTGCGTTTCGCTCATCGAGAATGGCAGCGTCACCTTGTGGGCGCCATTTTCGACAGCGTCGCGAAGTCCGCGCAGATTGGGCGCGAGCACGGCGACGCAGAGCCCTGGGAGGGTGGCTGCGTAACGCGTGATCTCGGCGGTGTCGGCGAGTTGCGGCAGCAGGCGTGCGGGAACGAAGGAGCCGACTTCCATTTCCCGGCAACCGGCTGCGTATTGCGCGGCAATCCAGGTTTTCTTGTCGGCTGTTGCCATGGTCTCGCTGATGTTTTGCAGGCCGTCGCGAAGGCCGACCTCGCTGATCAGAATGCTTGCCGTCATGTTGGGCTACCCGGGCATCTCGCGCAAATGAGATATTGTTATAACAAAATAACAAATATACCATTGGCAGCAGTTCCGGCAAACTGCACAAGCGGTGGAAACATGCAATCAAACGCCAGCGAGCTGCCATTGGCAGGCATCAAGGTCATCGAGTTTACCCACATGGTGATGGGGCCTTCCGCTGGCATGATCCTCGCCGACCTTGGCGCCGAAGTCATCAAGATCGAGCCTCCTGGAGGCGACAAGACCCGGCGCCTGCAAGGCTCGGGCGCCGGCTACTTCCCGATGTACAACCGTAACAAGAGGAGCATTTGCCTCGATCTCAAGCAGCAGCGCGACCGCGAGCTCGCCAGCGGGCTGATCGCCACAGCCGATGTGCTGATCGAGAACTTCCGCCCTGGTGCCATGGCCGCGCTGGGTTTTGGCTGGGAAGCGATGCGCGAACGCAATCCGCGCCTCGTCTATTGCTCGCTCAAGGGCTTTCTTTCGGGTCCCTACGAGAATCGCACCGCCCTCGACGAGGTCACGCAAATGATGGGTGGCCTGGCACACATGACGGGCCTGCCGGGCCGGCCGATGCGCGCCGGCGCCTCGGTGATCGATGTCACCGGAGGGATGTTCGGCGTGATCGGCATCCTCGCGGCGCTGGAACGGCGCCATCGCGACGGTCGCGGCGAGCTGGTCACCGCGTCGCTTTTCGAGACGACCGCGTTCCTCGTCGGCCAGCACATGGCTCAGCAGGCCGTCACCGGCACGCCGCCGCCGCCGATGTCGGTGCGCAGCTCGGCCTGGGCGGTCTACGACATCGTCACCTGCCAGGGCGAACAGGGCGAGGAGGCGGTGTTCGTCGCCGTGGTCAGCGACACGCAGTGGCGCCGCTTCTGCGCGGAGTTCGAACTGGCCGAATTTGCCGCCGACGCGTCGCTGCAACGCAATAATGACCGGGTGCGGCAGCGCGACCGCATCATGCAGGTCGTGCGCGAGCTGTTCGCCGCCATGAGCAAGGCCGAGGCGCTGCGGCGCCTCGATCGTGCCGGCGTGGCATTCGCCGAAGTGAACAAGCCTTCGGACCTGTTCGACGATCCGCATCTCAAGGCTGGCGGTGGATTGCTGCCCGTCACCCTGCGCGACGGCGCAAACGCCGGCGAGCAGACCGCGCTGCCAGCGCTTCCCATCGAATGGGCCGGGCAACGCTTCGGCCTGCGCAGTGACCTCCCCGCAGCAGGCGAACAAGGCAGGGAAATCCTCGCCGAGACTGGCCTTTCGACCCTCACTCAGGAAGAGGGCGTTTGTGAATCGCAGCGATAGACCCACGGTCGACGTTGGCGGTCGGCTTCCTCGAAGGCGTCGATTTTCGCTTGGCGGCGCAGCGTTGCGGCGATTCCGTCGAGGCCTTCGAGCAGCAGGCTGCGTCGAGCCGGCTCGATGGCGAAGGGGATGCGCTCGGTGCCGCGCCAGCCGATGAACTGGGCCTGCAGGTCGATTTCGAGCTGGTTGTCGACCGGCGATAGCCCGGTCCAATCGGCCAGGCGCTCGATCGAGTCCGCTTCGAGCTCGATGGCCAGGATGCCGTTGAGTGCGCAATTGTTGAAAAAGATTCCGCCAAACGAAGGCGCCGCGATGACCTTGAAACCGAAATCCTTGAGCGCCCAGACCGCGTGCTCCCGGGAGGAGCCGCAGCCGAAGTTGTCGCCGCCGAGCAGGATCGTCGCGCTGCGATAGCCGGGGAGATTGAGCACGAAATCGGTCGCAGGCTCGCGCGTTTGCGCCGAACGGTAGCGCCAGCCGGCAAAAAGCGCCTCCCCGAGGCCCTCTTTCGATACCCGGCGAATTTCCCGGGAGGGAATGATCGTGTCGGTGTCGATGTTGGGCAATGGCAGGGGCGCCGCGATGCCGCGATGAAAGACCTCGCCAGAGCCTTGTCCTGGAGCACTCATTGCACCGGCGCCGCAGCGCTGAGATAGCCCCGGCAGGCCGAGGCGGCCACCGTCAGCGGGCTGCCGAGATGCGTTCGCGCACCCGGACCTTGCCGACCGCGAAAATTGCGGTTGGTCGAGGAAATCACCCGCTGACCGCCGAACGATTCGCCGCCGGCGTGGAAACAGAGCGAGCAGCCGGCCTCGCGCCATTCGAATCCGGCCTCGCGGAAGATTTCGTCGAGGCCCTCGGCCTCCGCAGCGCGCTTGATCGCCGTCGAGCCTGGCACGCATAGCGCCCGCACCCATGGCGCGACGGTCTTGCCGCGCAGGTGCCTGGCGGCTGCGCGCAGGTCGTCAAGGCGGTTGTTCGTACACGAGCCGATGAAAGCCGCATCGACCCGGATCGAGCGCATCGCCTCGCCAGCGGCGAGCCCCATGTAGGCAAGCGCATCCCGGGCCGCGCGAGATCGCTGCGAGTCCCTGAAGGATTCGGGCGCCGGCACTTCGCCGTCGATGGCGACCGCCTGTTCCGGGTTGACTCCCCAGGTGACCATCGGCGCGATCTCCTCGCTATCGACTGTGAGTTGCCGATCGAATGCTGCGCCCTCATCGCCGTGCAATTGGCGCCAATGCGCCAGCGCCATCTCCGCGAGCTCGCCCGCCGGCGCGTATTGCCGGCCGGCGACATAGGCGATGGTGCGTTCGTCAGGCGCGATCAGTCCGGTAAAGGCGCCCATTTCCACCGCCATGTTGCAAATCGTGAAGCGCTGGTCCATCGTCAAGGCGTCGATCGCTGGGCCGGCGAACTCGACCGCGTGCCCTCTTCCCGCACGGCTGCCAAAACGCGCGATCAGATGCAGGATCATGTCCTTGGCGGTAACCGCCGCCGCCGGTTCGCCGCGAAACAGCACGCGCATCGAACGCGGCCTGCGCACACGCAAGGTATTGGTTGCCAGCGCGTGTTCGGCTTCGGTCGAGCCGATTCCCCAGGCGAGCGCGCCAAGCGCGCCCAGGGTGCATGTGTGGCTGTCGGGGCAGACGACGCTCATTCCTGGCAGGACGATTCCCAGCTCGGCCGCGACGACGTGAACGATTCCCTGGCGCGGATCGTTGACGTCGAACAGGGTGATGCCCGCGCTGCGCGCGCTTTGCCGGGTCGCCTCGATGAATTCGCGACCGTGGGGAACCAGCGTCTCGTCGCTGCGGCCTGGGCGAGTGTCGACGATATGATCCATCGAGCAAAATGCGCGCTCGGGAGAGCGTGGCGCGCGTCCAGCCTGTTCAAGGCCGCGCAAGGCGATGCTTCCGGTGCGCTCGTGGAGGAAGACCCGGTCGATGTGGACCAGCTTTTCCTTGCCATCGAAGTCGGCGACTTCGTGCAAGCGCCAGAGTTTGTCGAACAGGGTTGCGGCCATTGCAGTGCGGAAGTTCGGCAGCCGCGCCCCAAGCTTGCGCGGGTAGCTTTCGCTGCCTATAATCGATTCGGCATAAAGATATATTGACCTAACAATAGCACAAACCAAGCAGCACCGACCAATGGCACAAGTCAGCAACACAAGTCAGCAGCACAAGTCAACAGTACAAACGCTACCGCCGATGCCGCGCCACAGATGCGACCAATGACCCTGGCACTACTTGCGAATTGCTGTTCCCGTTACGGGTGCGCACCCGGACATGCGGGCACTGCGTCCCGCGCGGCTCTGGCCACGAACGGGAAGCGGCGCTGCCGGAGCTTCCCGTGAGCGCTGCGCGGGATTTCCAGGCGATCGACGCCGTCGTCAACATCTGGACTGCGCAGGCGCTCGCGCACCGGCCTGGCTGGACCGACGAATTCTTCGTCGGCAAGATCAAGGGCAAGCACGACAGCGGCGGCATCAGCCTGGAACAGATGCTCGCCGACATGGACGAAGCGGGAATCGGTCATGGCCTGCTGATCGCCGCCAAGTCTGGCCGACCCGGATTGCCGGGTTGCTACCACATGCCGCCGCAAGTCGTCGCCGAAGCTGTGGCGCGCTATCCCGAACGCTTTTCCGGCCTCGTCGGCATCGATCCGTTCACGGGCATGGATGGCGTCCGCGACCTCGAGCGTTGCGTGGCCGAGCTCGGCTTCGTCGGCGCCCACCTGTACCCGCACTGGTTCGACCTGCCGCCCAACGAGGCCCGTTACTATCCCTTCTACGCCAAATGCATCGAGCTCGACATCCCCATCCAGATGCAGGTCGGGCAGTCGCTGATCTACTCCCGCGAGCACCGCTGCCGCTCGGTAGGGCGGCCGATCTATCTCGACGACATCGCCTGCGACCTGCCGGAGCTGAAGCTGATCGGCTCCCACGTCGGCATTCCCTGGCACGACGAGATGATCGCGATGGCGTGGAAACACGAAAATGTCTATCTGTCCAGCGACGCCCATTCGCCAAAATACTGGCCGCCTTCGCTGGTGCGCTACATCAATTCCTACGGCCAGGACAAGGTGATTTTCGGCACTGATTTCCCGGTGCTGCGATTTCAGCGCACCATCGGCGAGATCGATGCGCTCGGGCTCAAGCCCGAAGTCCAGCGCAAGTTCCTGCGCGACAACGCCATCCGCCTGTACGGCCTCGAGGATCGCCAATGAGCGCACCGCTGGCAGGAATCAAGGTCGTCGAGATGACCAGCGTCGTGCTCGGCCCCTACGCCTGCCAGATGCTCGGCGACCTTGGCGCCGAGGTCGTCAAGATCGAGCCCCCCGGTGGCGACACCAATCGCAATCTCGGCCCCCATCGCCGCCACGCCGACATGTCCTCGCTATTCCTCACCTGCAACCGCAACAAGCGTTCCGTGGTGCTCGACCTGAAGGCCGAGGCGGGCCATGCCGCAGCGTGCAAGATCATTCGCGACGCCGACGTGCTCGTACACAACTTCCGCCCCCGGGCGATGGAAAGGCTCAGGCTCGGCTACGAGGCCGTTCGCGAATGGAATCCGCGCATCGTCTATTGCGCCACCTACGGCTACGGCAAGCGCGGCCCCTATGGCAACAAGGGCGCCCTCGACGACTCGATCCAGGCGGCGAGCGGCATCGCCGAACTGCAAGGCATGGTCGAGGGCGAGCCACGCTACCTGCCAACGATCATCGCCGACAAGACCACTGCGCTATTCGTCACCCAGGCCGTGCTTGCAGCGCTGTTCCACCGCCAGCGCAGCGGCGAAGGCCAGGAAATCGAAGTGCCGATGTTCGAGTCGATGGTGTCGTTCGTCATGACCGAGCACCTGTGGGGCCGGGCCTTCGAGCCGCCTCTCGACAAGGCCGGCTATGTGCGATTGATGGCGCGCCACCGGCGCCCCTACCGCACCCAGGACGGACGCTATCTCGCGGTGCTACCCTATTGGGACAACCACTGGCGAACGTTCTGCGAGCTTGCGGGGCGGCCCGAACTCGTCGAGGACGCAAGATTCCTCAACATGGCGAAGCGCCTCGCCAATATCGACGAGTCGTATCGAGTCACCGGCGAAATCATCGCCGGTCGCAACCGCGACGAATGGGTCGAGCTGCTCGGCGAGACCAATGTGCCGATGATGGTGGTGAATTCCCTCGATGACTTGATCGACGACCCGCATCTGGTTGCCACCGGCTTCTGGCAGACCATGGAACATCCCAGCGAAGGCAGGCTGCGCATGAGCAGCCCGCCGATCAATCTCGGCGCTTCCCCCGCGAGCATCGAGCGCTTGCCGCCGCGGCTCGGCGAGCATAGCGTCGAGGTGCTTGCCGAGGCTGGACTTGCCGAGGCGGAAATAGCAAACTTGCTGGCTGACGGAGTCACCGCAGTGCCAGCGGAATGAAACCGAATGCAGTGCAATCAACCGGAGGACCGAACATGACATTCAAGACGCAATCGATCGAGCATCCCGCCAGCCCGGAAACCCAGGCCTGGCTTGACGAGGAAATCGCCGAGCAGGAAGAGCGTTTCAATGCCATCGCGAGCCATGTGGATTCGCTCGAACCACGCCGCCGCCAATGGTACCGGGAGTTTTTCGACCGCATCAACACGCTCGGCTTCAACGCCGATGGCGACAGCAAGATTCCCATCGCCCTCGATGATTTGCCCGTGCAGCCCGAAGGCAGGAAGGACCAGGTGGTATGGAAGCACGGCGCCGACGGCGACTAGCCCGGCTGCCCCCGGAACACGGCAGTTAGAAGAGACAACACAGAGACAGCACAGGAGACCCGATCATGGCGCGACCTCACATCGAACCGTTTTGCGACCGCGACGTTCATTTCAAGAACATGACCTTGCCCGGGTTCTCGCCGGGAATGCGCTACAAGATGCTCAGCCTCGACACCGATTCCGGCGCCTGCAGCATGACCGTGCAGCTCGACGCCGGCTATCGCCAGCCGCCGGGCTTTTCCTGGGCCGAGCGCGAGCTGATGATCGTCGAAGGCGAATTGCGGGTTGGCGACCGGACCTGCCGCAAGGGCCACTACTTCTACATTCCACCAGGCTATGCGATGCCCGAAATCGCCACTAGCGACGGCTGCCTCGTGCTGATGATGTACAACACCTCGGCACCGAGCCACGAGGAAGCGACCGAGCATCACCCCCTGGCCCAGACCGCGCTCTATCACGATGTCGACTCCTACATGGACATTCCCTGGGCGCCCGGCAACCTCGTCAAGCCTTCGGTCGCCTCGGGCTGCATGATCAAGCTGCTCAACTACAACCCCATTTCCTACGCGATGACCTTCCTCTATTTCATGTCGCCGGCGTTTTTCCAGGACAACATCTCCTATCACGACTGCGCCGAGGAGTCGTACCATCTCTGGGGCACCTCGTGGATGATGCAGTTCGGCAACCTGCCGACCGGCGGCTATTTCTGGCGCCCTGCCTACATCAACCATGGCGCTTTCGCTTCCGAACTCGGTTGCATCGCGCTCGGCCGGGTCGATTCGAAACTGTTCAACCACTTCCACTACAACCCCTGGACGACTCCCAAGGAGAACCGCGACCGCGCTGCGGCCCGTGTCTATCAGCGCGATCCCTTGCTCTATCGCTGGATGGTCAGCCATAGCCACAACCACCCCCATGGCCCCGAGGATTTCGAGCAGACCATGGCGCGGCGTGGAGTCGACAACAAGGGCGAAGCTCGCGACGTCGCCAAGGAAGGCCATCGCCACGAGCATTGGCATGGCGTACACAAGCACGAAGATCACGACCATGGGCACTAGCTCTGTTGCCACCCCAGTGCGGCTGCGCCAAGCCTCGACGCGACTGCTTCAGGCCCCGGCGCGACTGCGCGAGCTTTTGACGCGCCCGCGCTGGGCTTCGTTGCGAGCGTGCCGCGCCTTGTCCGCCATCGCCATGCTGGCCTTGCCGATCACCTCCCAGGCCCAGCAGCTCGAGCATTTCCTCGGCTGGTTCGCCGGCGAGTACGACAACAACGAGCAGGTCTGGCAGCAAGGCGAGGACGGCATCGCCCCGGAACAGCGGCACGAGCACATCCATCACATCTTCGTCCCGACCTCGGTTCCCGCTGTCGGCGAGCACGTCTTCTTCGTCAAGCAGTATCTGGGGCGCGATTACGAGGACGTGTACCGCCAGCGTCTGTACCGCTTCAGCGACAACGAGCAGCGTGGCGCCATCGAGCTCGCGATCTACAATTTCCACGACGAGGAACCGTACCGCTACGCCGACCGCGATCCCACCGTGCTCGCCGAACTGACCCTCGAGGAACTGCGCAATGTTCCCGGCTGCAACGTCTACTGGCGGTTTGCCGAGGATCATTACGTCGGCGAAATGGATGAGGGCGCCTGCTTCTACCACTCCGAAAACATGGGCCAGAACATCTATATCACCGACACCCTGCGCCTCACCGAGGACGAGATCTGGATCGGCGACAAGGCCTACGATGAAGATGGCAACATGCTGTTCGGTCGCGAAGAGCCGCACAGGAACCGCAAGGTGCGGCAATTCAGTGGCTGGGGCGGCGTGCGTCGAAGCGCCTTCGCCCCCGATGCCGAGGACGGCGACGAAATGCTGTTCATCCCCGCCCTGCGCCTGCACAACGAAGGGCAGATCGTGCCGCTGCTCACCGAGCAGGGCGAAGCGACAGGCTACGACGTCGAGCTGGCGCGGCTGACGTACCAGAACACTCGCGTCGCGGTGCTCAAGCTCGGCATTCTCGATTCCGCAACGGGCAAGACCGTCGCCTATTCCTGGGCCAATCCCGGCGCTGGCCGCATCGGCATCAACCTCGGCTGG
>RKSA01000150.1 GCA_007571115.1 Gammaproteobacteria bacterium | reverse complement strand
CCAGCAAGGCGTGCGCAGCCTGCTGCTCCGCTCGGGCAAATGGTTCGAAGCCGGAATGGGAATCGTGCTGCTGCTGCTCGCCGCACAAATCGCCCTCGCCACATGAATCGTCCGCTACGGTCGATGCAAGCAATCAGCGTGCCTTTTCCTTGCGCGACCGGCTCTGTTGCAGGTTTGCTGACACTGAGCAAAGGCCGCTTGTACAATGGGCCGTCCAAGCGATGCGATTTTTTGGGAGCGACATGGAAGCTGGCGCGGAACGAGAGCGATCGCTGATCGACACGTTCGGTCGGCAAGTCGACTATGTGCGCCTGTCGGTCACCGACCGCTGCGACTTTCGCTGCGTCTATTGCATGACCGAGCAAATGCAGTTCGTGCCGCGCCAGCAGGTACTGACTCTCGAAGAGTTGCACACCGTTGCCCGGGCCTTCGTCGAACTCGGCGTGCGGCGCATCCGCCTCACCGGAGGCGAGCCGCTGGTGCGCGCCAATGTCCTGCATCTGGTCGAGCAACTCGGGCAGTTGCCCGGGCTCGACGAGCTGCTGCTGACGACCAATGGCAACCAGCTTGACAAGTTTGCCGCGCCGTTGCGCACCGCCGGTGTGGGGCGCATCAATATCAGCCTCGACAGCCTCGACGAGCAACGCTTCCGGCGCATTTCCCGGGTCGGCAAGCTGTCTCGCGTGCTCGCCGGGATCGATGCCGCCATCGCTGCGGGTTTCGAGCGCCTACGAATCAATTCGGTCATCATGCGCGGCTACAACGAGGACGAAGTGCTGCCCCTGACCGAATTTGCCCTCGAACGCGATCTCGATATAGCCTTCATCGAGGAAATGCCCCTCGGCGAGGCATCGGAGCACGACCGCGCCAGCACCACGTGCAGCAATGCCTGGGTGCGCAGGCAGATCGAAACGCGCCACGTGCTGTTCGACAGCGCGGTCAGGACAGCCGGGCCTTCGCGGTACGTTCAGGTCGCAGGTCGCAAGTCGCGGATCGGTTTCATTTCACCGGTGACGCACAATTTCTGCGCCGACTGCAATCGGGTTCGCGTCACTGCGGAAGGTCGGCTGCTGCTTTGCCTCGGCAACGAGCATTCGGTCGATTTGCGCGCCGTGCTGCGCGACCCCGATAGGGATTTTGGCGACCTGAAAGCCGCCATCATCGCGGCGATGCAGCGCAAGCCCGAACGCCATCATTTCTACGATGGCGACCATGCCCAGCCGGTGCGGCTCATGAACATGACGGGAGGCTAGCGGGCATGGCAGCGCAAACTCCCTTGCATCTTGCCGTGGTGACGATTTCCGACACGCGAACTGCGGCAACCGACACCTCGGGCGCCTTGCTCGTGCAAGCGCTCGAGAACGAAGGCCATGTGCTGCATTCCCACGCCATCGTCAAGGACGACGTGTACCTGTTGCGTGCCCTGCTGTCACGTCTGATCGCCGACCCCGGGGTGCAAGGCGTGTTGACGACTGGCGGCACCGGTTTCACCACCCGCGACAACACGCACCGCGCCTTGAGGCCATTGTTCGACGCCGAAATCGAAGGTTTTGGCGAGCTGTTCAGGCAACTTTCCCACGACGAGATCGGCACTTCGACGATTCAGTCGCGAGCCTTCGCCGGCCTTGCCAACAATACGGTGATTTTCTGCCTGCCCGGATCGACTGGCGCCTGCCGCACGGGCTGGGAGCGGATCATCCGCGAGCAGTTGGACAGTGCGCATCGACCGTGCAATTTCGCCGAGCGGCTAGGGGCGAAACCAGCGGGACAGGCGCAATCGGCGCAGTGAGAGGGCAGGTGGAGCAAGCGAAAAAAATGCCGGGCCCCCGCACCAAGGAGGTAGTGCGAGAGACCCGGCAAAACAACAAGAAGGGCGAAAGGGGAGCCCTTCATGAGGAGAGTCAAAGCACCGCGAGAACGATTAGCGCGGGCAGGGCCAGGGCTGCCACGACGAGTGCCACGCTAACGAGGGCGGCTTCCACGACGGGCAGGCATTTGATCATGGTGTTACGCATCTCCAAACCTCCTATGTCAACTATCGACATCATCAACTGCCGATATCGGCTATCAGTGTATAAAATGAACGCTGTGCTGCGGAAAAAGTTACATTCTGTAGCAAAATGCAGCAACAAAGTAACAATAACCCTTAATATGGTAACGCTTGCCGCCTTTTCAAGGCCCGAATGAGAAAAATTTGGGGAACCGCCAATGCGCATCATGACCTTCAATTGCAATGGCATCCGCGCTGCCGAGCGAAAGGGCTATTTCGCCTGGCTCGCGAACCAGGATGTCGATCTGGTCTGCCTGCAGGAAACCAAGGCCCAGCAGGCCCAACTGCTCGCCCTCGAGGCGAAGGCCGGCAAGGCCCTGTTCCATCCCGAGGGTTTCGATTGCCACTATTTCGACGCCGTGAAGAAAGGCTATGCCGGCACGGCGATATTCTGCCGCCAGCCACCATTGCGCGTGCAACATGGCTTCGGTTGCGAAATCGCCGACAGCGAAGGGCGCTACCTGCAAGCTGACTACGAGAGCCTGAGCGTGGTTTCGCTGTATCTGCCCTCGGGCTCGGCCGGCGAGGAGCGGCAGCGGCGCAAGTTCGCCTTCATGGATGCATTCATCGAGCACCTGCGCGAATTGCGCACCAGCGGTCGCGAATTCATCATCTGTGGCGACTGGAACATCTGCCACAGGCCGATCGACCTGAAAAACTGGCGCTCGAACCAGAACAATTCGGGCTTCCTCCCCGAAGAGCGCGCCTGGCTGGACCGCCTGTATGACGAAGTCGGCTACGTCGATGCGTTCAGGCTCGTAGACGCGGGGGAAGGGCGTTACACCTGGTGGTCGCAACGTGGCGCGGCCCGGGCGAACAACGTCGGCTGGCGGCTCGACCTGCAAGTCGTCACGCCAGGCCTCGCCGACAGCGTGCGCTCGGCCGAGATCGTCGACGGAATCGAGAATTCCAGCGAAAACTTTTCCGACCACGCCCCGGTCACGCTCGAATACGACTTGCAGATCGCTTGACGGCGCTTCCAGGCATCCCCCGAGAACTCCTGGCCGCCACGCCTTGCTTCAGGGCTTCTCGCCGCCGGTGCCGCTTTCCGCAGCCTCGCCGGTTCCGTCGCCAGGGGCCATGTGACGAACGAAAAAAGGCAGTTGCACAGCAATGAACAAGACCGTGGCGAGAGGATTGCCGAACACCTTGAAGCGGATCCACGCCGCCTCGCTGAGCCCGTAGGCCACCGCCAGGTTGACGAGGCCGAGCAGGACGAAAAAGCCGATCCAGAGCTTGCTCAGGCGCAGCCATGATTCTCGCGGCATCGTCATGGCGTGGCCGAGCAGGTGTTGCATGATCGGCTTGCTGCCGACGTAGTGCGAGCCGAGGAACAGCGCCGCGAACGTCCCGTTCACCAATGGCGTTTTCCATTTGAGGAAATTGACGTCGCGCAGCAGGAACGTGGGGATGCAGAACAGCACCACCGCAGCGAGGGTGATCCATTCGAGCTTGTCGAGGCGCCGGTACGCGAGCCATAGTGCGCCGTAGACGAGGATCGACATCACCAGCAACACCTCGGCAGCGCTGTAGATGCCGCCCACGACATGCTCGACGCCAGCAAAGCGCACCTGCCGCTCATCCATCGCCCAGACGGCGAAGAAAGCGAGCAAAGGAACATAACCCGCAAGCTGTTTCATGAAACAGCGCCCCTCCCGATCACCTTGTCGGTCATCCCGGTGGGTATGATAAAGCAATCTGCCAGCTCCTTGCGTATCAAGACGCCACAACGGCGCGGATCCCGAAAAACGCTGAATTCTTCGCTTCGTGGATCGCAGTTTTTATGGTACAGTCAGCACCGCTGTGCCGAAACTGACGGCGGCTCCTTCGTGGCTGTCCGTCGCTGACTGTTTCATCTGGCTGTGAACCGGGAGGGACGATGCCGCTACTGTGCCGGTCGGCTGTTCGAGGGCTCTCGCCAGGCAGGATATAGGGGGAGAGAGGAGGTCAGCGATGCAACTTCCAGCCCTTTGCCGCGAGCACGCGTACACGCTGCCGCGTTCCATGGATACTGACACCGGGTTCGTG
>RKSA01000228.1 GCA_007571115.1 Gammaproteobacteria bacterium | reverse complement strand
CAATTCGCTGAAAAACTACCCTTTCCTCGATGGAAGGTGATTGCGTGTGCCTTCTGGCGGGGGCCATGCAGCCTTTCGCCGTTGGCACGAAGGATACCACAGCCGATGCGGACCTCCAGTTTCAGACTCGCTTCGCGTTGGACAAGGCGGCCAGTGGCCACATCGTGGCAGAGGTTGTAGACTCGCGGGCTGGGGATGGGGAGAACGGCATGGCTGAACAGGCGTATGACGCGATCGTGGTGGGTTCTGGCATCTCGGGGGGCTGGGCTGCCAAGGAGCTTGCCGAGAAAGGTCTGCGCGTGCTGATGCTCGAGCGCGGCAAGAATGTCGAGCACATCCGCGACTATGTGAACGCGCGCAAGGCGCCTTGGGAGTATCCGCATCGCGGCGGGCGCACGGTGGCGATGGAAGAGGCGTATCCGATCCTGAAGCGCGACTACGTGCTCAACGAGAAGAACCTCGACTGGTGGGCCTCCGACCAGGATTCGCCGTATACCGAAATCAAGCGCTTCGACTGGTATCGCGGCTATCAGGTCGGCGGCCGCTCGCTGATCTGGGGGCGCCAGAGCTATCGCTGGAGCGATTTCGACTTCGAGGCGAACGCGCGCGAAGGAATCGCCGTCGATTGGCCAATCCGCTACGAGGACATCGCTCCCTGGTACGACCACGTCGAGTCCTTCGCCGGAATTTCCGGCTCGCTGGAAGGGCTGCCGCAACTTCCCGACGGCAAGTTCCAGCCGCCGATGCCGCTCAATTGCGGCGAGGAATTCGTCGCCAGTCGGCTTCGCGGCACCTTCGACGGGCGCCGCCTGATCATTCCCGGACGGCCAGCCAACCTGACCGAGGCGAAGCTCGGCCGCTCGCCCTGCCAGTATCGCAACGCCTGCTGGCTCGGCTGCCCCTATGGGAGCTATTTCAGCACCCAGTCCTCGACATTGCCTGCGGCGATGGCGACCGGGCGGCTGACCTTGATGCCGAACACCATCGTCAGCGAAATCGTCTACGACCGCGACCGCCAGCGGGCCAACGGCGTGCGGGTCATGGATGCACTCAGCGAGAAGACCACCGAATTCCGTGCCAAAGTGGTCTTCGTCTGCGCATCGACCTTGAACTCGACGTGGCTGCTGATGCGCTCGGCGACCGATGTCTGGCCCGGAGGGCTTGGCAGCAGCAGCGGCGAACTCGGCCACAATCTCATGGACCACCATTTCCGCGTCGGCGCCGATGGCTCGCTAGCCAATGCGAGCTTGCGTGACAAGTACTATTTCGGTCGCCGACCAACGGGCTTCTACATCCCTCGCTACCGCAACCTGTTCGGCGACCGGCGCGACTACCTGCGCGGCTTCGGCTACCAGGGCGGCGCCGGGCGGCTCGGCTGGCAACGCGCCGTCGCCGAGCTTGGCATCGGTGGGCAATTCAAGGATCGCATGTCCGAACCCGGCGAATGGCGCATCGGTGCGACGGCGTTCGGCGAAATGCTGCCGTCACATGCCAACCGGGTCGGCCTCGACGCGGCGAAAACCGACAAGTGGGGCATGCCGGTGCTCGAGATCGACTGCGAGACCGGTGAAAACGAGCGGCTGATGCGGATCGACATGGCCAACGACATGGCCGAGATTCTCGAAGCCGGCGGCGCGACCGACGTTTCCACTTACGATGCCGAGTACGCGCCGGGAATGGGCATCCACGAAATGGGAACGGCGCGCATGGGCAAGGATCCGGCGAGTTCGGTGCTGAATCGCTGGAACCAGGTCTGGGACGCCCCGAACGTGTTCGTCACCGACGGCTCGTGCATGACCTCGGGTGGCTGCGTGAATCCCTCGCTGACCTACATGGCGTTGACCGCGCGCGCTGCGGATCACGCGGTCAACGAACTCAAGCGCGGCAATCTTTGATGGAGGGGCGGGCCATGGCGAACGATTCGGCAAACCGCAAGCTGCTGACTCGCCGCGAAGCGATCACCCAGGCGGCGGCGATGTGTGGCGGCGCCGCGCTGATCGGGCAATCGGCGATGCTCGCGTCGTGTGGCGTCGACGAACCGGCGCCGAATGCGGCGAGCACCCTGTTCAACGGGGAAGAAATCGCCTTGCTCGACGAACTCGCCGAGACGATCCTTCCCGAAACCGACACGCCGGGCGCCAAGGCTGCGGGCGTCGGCGCCTTCATGGCGCTGATGGTGACGAACACCTATCACGAGCCCGACCAGGAAATTTTTCGCCAGGGGCTGGCAGCGATCGATGCGGCGAGCCGCGAATCCGCAGGCAGCGGTTTCGTCTCGGCCAGCGCCGCAGACCGGCTCGCGATGCTCGAAGCGCTCGACGCCGAGCAGCACGAGTACATGTCGGCCAAGCTTCCCGAGCAACCAGCACACTTTTTCCGCATGATGAAGGAACTCGCCCTGCTCGGCTACTTCACCTCGGAAATCGGCATCACCCAAGCAATGCGCTACGTGGAAACTCCAGGCCGCTTCGACCCTTGCACCGAGTACTCGCCAGGAGAGAAGATCTGGGCTGATCACGCCTGAGGCCTAGCGGCGCCTCGCCGCAAATTCATGCACGGTCATTCCAGTGTCTCGGGCAATGCAGCGCAACAGGATGGGAGAATATGTCACGTCCGCCATGCATCGGCACTGTTGTCGCACGCCCGTCCGGATGGCGAAACTGCTTGTGCGAACCACGCTGCCGAACTTCCCGGAACCCGAGCGCCAAGAGTATGAAAATGACCTCTCTCGGCCTGAGGACAGGAATCTGCCGCATCTGACATCAGGCAACAACGACGACTTGAGTTCCGACAAACGCTCCTTCCATGACGGGCTCGCCCTCATCAAGGATCAAGGCAATGACTTCCTTGAGATTGTCGTCGAGCTCTTCCAATGTCTCGCCCTGGCTGTGAGCGCCAGGAAAGCCCGGAACATAGCCAACATACAGACCAGTGTCCGGACAGTGTTCAACAACCGAGACATACGTTCGCATTGGCAAGGGGCCGGTTCCTGACAGCAAGAGGCCATTGTACAGTAGCGCTTGTCCGGCGGGAACCGTGAATTCCCCTTTGCCAAGGCGCACGCGACGCAAGGAGCTGCCCCGCTACAAGTCGACCCAGACAGTGCCTTTGCGCGAGCTTTCGACGGCGGCCTGGACGAAACGCATGCCGCGAATGCCGTCCTCGATGCCGGGATAGTCGCGCAACGCAGCCTCGCCCGCCTCGATGCGGCGCAGGTCCGCCATGAAATCGCGATAGATATTGGCGAAAGCTTCGAGATAGCCTTCGGAATGGCCCGCCGGCGTTCTCGTCGCCCGGGTTGCGGCATCGCCCAAGTAGGAACTGCCGGCGCGGAAGCGCCGCCAGCTTTCGCCGGCGGGCTTGACGTGCAAGGTGTTCGGCGCCACCTGATGCCATTCGAGCCCAGCCTTGCTGCCGTACAGGCGAATGTTGAGCCCGTTCTCTTCGCCGCAGGCGATCTGCGAGCAAACGAGCGTTCCCCGGGCGCCCCCCTCGAGTCGCAGCAACATGCTCGCATCGTCATCAAGCTGCCTCCCTGCGACGAAACTCGTCAGTTCAGCGCATACCGAGAGCAGTTTCCGGCCCGAAACGAACTCGACGAGATGCTTGGCGTGGGTGCCGATATCGCCGACACAGCAGCTTATCCCCGCGCGAGCCGGATCCATTCGCCATTCGGCCTGCTTGTTGCCTTGGCGCTCCAGCGGCGCCATGAGCCAGTCCTGGTTGTATTCGACCTGGACCTTGCGCAATTCGCCGAGCCTGCCGCTGGCGACAAATTCCTTCGCCTCGCGGACCATCGGATAGCCGCTATAGGTGTGCGTCAAGGCGAACAGCCTGCCACTGGCGGCGACGAGTTCGCGCATTGCCTGCGCCTCGTCGAGACTTGCCGCGAGCGGCTTGTCGCAGACGACGTGGATGCCGGCCTCGAGAAATGCCTTTGCCACCGGCAGGTGCAAGTGATTTGGCGTTGCCACGATCACGAAGTCGATGCCATCCTCGAGCGCCGCTTCGCCTTCGGCCATGGCCGCATAGCAGTCGTAGCAGCGGTCGAGCTGCCAAGCGGCAGCGCTCGCCCTCGCCGTTTCCGGATCGGCAGACATCGCGCCGGCAACGATCCGCGCCTCGCCATCGAGTTCCGCGGCGATTCGATGCACCGCGCCGATCAAGGCGCCTCGCCCGCCGCCGACGATTCCTGCCCTGAGCTGCCTCATGCTCATGAGCGATAGGCCTCCCGCCCCACTCCCTGCACGGGAATTCCCTGGGCCGCCATCACCTCGTTCTGCAAGGCGTACATCGCTGCAGCGGCTTCGTCGATGGCCCTGGTGAAAGCGACCGATCCGGCGAGAATCGGCGCGAGCCTGTGCCGGTCCTGGATTCGCGCTGGCGGGTACTCATGCTCGACGACAAGATAGATTTCGGCCGGATCGATATCGAGCAATTCCCGAGCTGCAAGCTGGTGGTCGAGCCAGTCAACGCTACGGTTTTGCAGATAGGCGAGCGGATCGTGCCGAGCCGTGCCGGGCAATTCATGCTCGCAAATCGCGACCTGCTTTTTCCAGGCATTGGCCTGGTCGGCGGGTTTGGCCGACGGCGCATTTCCGGCCCAGTCGCCGCGTTGCATCGTCTGGCCGCCATAGCCCCAGGCCGAAATGCCTTGCGAGTCGATCACCTGCCCCTTGACGTGAAAGCCGTCGATCAGGAAGCCATAGCCCTGGTCCTTGAGATACTGAAACATCGAGCGCGTGTCCTGCCCCATCAATACCGAGTGGGATGGATCGTAGTGGATGCGGAACTGCTCGCCAACGCCATGCTTTTCGCAAATGCGGTGCAAGGCGATCCACGGACCTGGCGCATAGGCGATGTTGTTATGCCAGCGGTCGAGGGCCGTCCAGCCGGGCATCGGGCATTGCTCGATGCGAAAAACCAGTTCCCGGGCTTTCGCTTCCTTGAGGAGCGGGACGAATTCGTGCTCGAACAGTTCGAGATTGGCATCCATCTCGAGGGCGAAGTTGCGTCCGACGAATCCGCACACCGCATCGGTTTCGAGCAATGCCGCAGCATCGAAAACGCGCAGCATGAATTCGTGCTTGGCGCGGCGCGTCCGGTCATCGGCGACGAGCATGTTGTCGAAATACGCAAGGTCCGAAAGCCCGACTCCGGTGTCGCGCATTGCGGCCTTGACTCGCGCTGCACGGCGCGGATTGAAGGGCTCGCGCAAGTCGAGAGTATTGGCGACGGGGTCAAGCATCGCCTCGGCGGGGACGTCGCCGTGCTCGGGATGCAAGGCCGCCGACAACTGGATATATGGCGAACCGATCTCGCGGGAGAACGCCAGCCATTCCTCGATCGCCAGGTCCGGGTCCGCATCACGCGCCTGGCGCGGCGTCAATTCTTGCAGCGCAGCGGTCAACACGCTGATTTTCATCGGTTTCGGCGCGAATCCGCGCACCGCTTCGCTCATTCCGAATGCTCCTGCCAGTTACTGGATTTGCCGCCAAACTACCAGAATCGCGATGCAAATGCAGTCTTGCCGAGCATTTTCTGCCCCCATGGCGCCAATGCTCTGCCCGCGCCAAACTATTTTTCGCCAAAACATGGCAATTCCCACGATCATGACTAGACTGTCCTCGTGCAAAGGCGGCACGCGGGTTCCGCGCCGCCCCTGGAACCATGCGGAAGACCCGCATGAAAGTCTCGCACAGAAATTTTGCATGGGAGTTTCACAATGAAGCATTCTTTTGATAGATTGGCAGCATGCACGAAATTGAGGGAGTCGGGCATGCCCGAGAGTCAGGCGAACGCGGTGACCGAAGTCACTGCCGAAGCAGTCAAGGACTTGGTGACCAAGGAATACCTGGACCACGCGCTCGACAAGCGTTTCGCCGAGCAGCGGGCAGAGCTGCGCGAGGAACTCCAGTCCGAGCTCGGGACTCTGCGCAAGGAGACACAGAACACTTCCAGCGGACTGCGCAAGGAGATACAGGACGGCATCAGCGGACTGCGCGAGGAGATGCAGGACGGCATCGGCGAACTGCGCGAGGAAATGCAGGACGGCATCAGCGGACTGCGCAAGGAAATGCAGGACGGCATCGGCGGACTGCGCAAGGAGATGCAGGACGGCGTCGGCGAGCTGCGCAAGGAAATGCAGGACGGCGTCGGCGAGCTGCGCAAGGGGATGCAGGACGGCATCGGCGAACTGCGCAAGGAAATGCAGGCCGGATTTGCCGACATCCACAAGACCTTGTCCAATCTCGTTTTCAAGCTGATTGCAACGTTCGTGGGGCTGACAGTCGCCATGGCCGCAGTGCTGGGAATTCTGCTCTGAACCTGTTCTGCGCTTGCTGCGGCGGGCCGCAGATGCCGGCATCCCGGTCAGTCGACGCTGACCAGAGTTCGCTCGAGCGCGAGCAACAGCAGTTGCGCGACGACCAGGGTGCCAGCCAATACCGGTTCGCCATGGATTTCCGAGTTTGACGCCGGCAGGCGCAAGTGACAATAGCCGGCGGCCGCCGAGGTCATTGACTCGGTGATTGCGAGCACCGGAATTCCCCTCGCGCGGGCGAGATCGACGATCTTGGCAGACAGGTTCCTGCCAGGCAATTCGATAGCGATGAGCAGGTCACAACTCCCGTAGCTGGAGAGGTCGCAATCGTCGACGGTCGCGAATGCACCGCAAATCAGGCAATCGAGACCGCGTTCGCTGAGCCCGTTACCCAGCAGCACGGCAACCGGCGCGGCGGCACCAGGGCCGATCACGCAGATCCTGCCAGCCTCGTTGAGCAGACACACTGCCCGACGCAAGGTCTCGCCGCACAAGCTCGTTTTCAAGTTGTCGATCGAACGTGCCGAAGCTTGCGAAATCGCATCAAGGGTATCGCCAATATCGTTGCTTGCCGCAGTGCCGAAGTGGTCGCTGCGGCCTGGTGGGATGACAGCCATCCGGTCTTGATCCCCGCGCAAGGCCCCTCATGATTCGCCATGAATGTAACATTTATTCGATTTGACTTGAAGCTATTGAAATTTTTTTCAAGACGGCAGCGCCTTGCTGGCGAGCCATTCTGTGGTAGATTGCCCGTTCGGATCGAGCGATGCTTTGCTTCGACGACATGAAACAAGAAGTTCAGTTCAAGGGTTTCGACTGGCTGCAAGGAGAAATTCAGCGCCAGTACGAATCCTTGAGTCCACATCTGAAACGGGTCGCCGAATACCTGCTGGCCGACCCGGGCCGCTTTGCCTTGCAAACAATCACCCAGGCTGCGGGCGAAAGCGGCGTGCAGCCATCGACCCTGGTCCGTTTCGCCAAATTGTTCGGCTATCGCGGATTCAGCGACATGCAACAGGCGTTTCGCGCCCATCTGACCGAAGTCGCGGACTCGTTCCGCTACCAGGTCAAGGAACAGCGGGCGCGGCTTGCCAAGGCCGATGGCAGCGACTTGAACGTCATGCTCGACGCGCTCGCGAATGCCTCGATCACCGCCATCAACCGGCTCAGGTACGAACTCGACCCGCGCGAATTGCGGCGGGCGGTGCAAATGCTCGATCAGGCGCGGTCGATTCATGTCATCGGCCCGCGTCACGCCTGGCCGGTGGCGACGTGCCTGTCACTGGGCCTGGTCAAGCTGGGCTGTCAATGCCATCTGCCCGATTCGGGCCCGGAAATGTTGCCGTATCAACTGGCAAGCCTGACGAAAGACGACTTGCTCGTGGCGATCTCGCTCGTCGATTTTCCCGATGCAATCCTCGAAAGCGTCACTGCGGCGCACCAGCGCCAGGTTCCGGTGCTGGCGATCAGCACGAGCCCCACGAGCGCACTCGCTCGCAACTCGAGCCTGAATCTGGTCGTGCGCGATCCGGAAGTGCATCGGTTCGAGCCGCTGGCGCCGCATATCGTGCTTGTCCAGACGCTGGTCATCACATTGGCCTTGACCCGCGACTCCCGGGGCGACAGCGAAGCCGCAAGCGGCGCCTGAAGATCGAGGTATCGCATCGTGCAACTCCATCGAGAACTCAACATCGGCGCATTGCGAATCCGCCTCAACTGGATCATCGTCGCTGCGCTGCTGATGAGCGTGGCCGGCTTGCTGCGCCTGAGCTGGTGGCAGCTCGAACGCGCCGGGGAAAAGGTCGAAGCGCGCCGCGAGCTCGAAGCGCGGCTTTCGCTCACCGCCCCGCGACTGGAAGAAATCCCGCGCGGTCACCTGCATCCCGCCAACCCCGAATTGCCGAACCGCCACGTCATGCTCGATGGCCATTACGAGAACGACCGCGCCATCCTGATCCTGGCGGAGTTTTTCGACAGCCAGATCGGCTATGGCGTCGTTACGCCATTTCGCCTCGCCGCCACTGGCGAACTCGTATTGGTCGAGCGAGGCTGGGTCAATGGCGCCGGAATCGACATCGAAGACCTGAACCTGCGGCCAGCGACAGGGACGCTTCGTCTCGGCGCCCAGATCCACGTGCCGGCCGCCGACGCCAGAATCTTCCGCAACGAAATCGACCCAGACAACTGGCCTTTGCGCGTGCGCAGCCTCGATATCGCCGAACTTTCCACGGTCTACGGCGAGGAGCTGTTTCCGTTCAGCGTCAGGCTGATAGCGCAACAGCCCGGTACACTCGTTCGCCATTGGCCCGCAGCAGGCGTCGGACCCGCCGAATACACGCAAAATCTTTCCTACGCCTTGCAGTGGTTCGCCGCTGCCCTGGCGGTTTTGACGATCAGCCTGCTGGCGAGTTCAAATCTCTGGTCGCTGCTTCGCGATTCGAGCTGACAATGCTCCCGGGGGCCAGCACGACTGGCCCCCAAGCAGCTTCGGCGAGGCTAGCGCAGCAACAGCAGCATTTCGCGGTCATCGCGAAGCACGGTGATCGCGGCGAGTTCGTCAGTGTCTTCTTCAACGAGTTCGTTGAATTCGCGCAGGGACTCGACCGCGCTGCGATTGACGGAAATGATGAGGTCATCGGCTCTCATTCCGGCGGACCATGCAGCGCTGCCTTCGGTGACATCGATGACCGCGATTCCCGATGCGTCGCTGGCATCGCGCAAAAGCGCGCCGCGGAAACTCGTGTACTGGCTGGCCCGGGAATCGTCGGCAGCAGCGGCGCCGCCGATAATCGCTTCGAGCTCTAGACGGCGTCCGTCGCGAAGCAAGGCCACTTGCACTTCGTCCCCCTTGCGCATCAGACCAACCGCATTGCGCAATTCCCGGGAGCTTGCAATCGCCTCGCCATCGAGTTCGACGATCACGTCGGACACTTCAATGCCAGCGGCTTCGGCACCGCTATCGGGCGATATCGCCATCACCACGGCGCCCGAGTCGGTTTCGAGATCCAGCGTTGCGGCAACTTCGGGAGTGACATCGGCAATGGAAACGCCAAGCAGACCGCGCCGGACTTCGCCATCGCGCTCGAGATGCTCCATGACCGTCTGCGCCATGTCGGCTGGCACCGCGAAGCCGATGCCGTTGCTGCCACCGCCGCTGCGGCTCATGATCGCGGTATTGATTCCGACCAGGTTGCCTTCGAGGTCGACGAGGGCGCCTCCCGAATTGCCGACATTGATCGCTGCGTCGGTCTGGATGAAATCTTCGTAGTTGTTGCGGTTCAGGCCCGACCGGCCGAGCGCGCTGACGATTCCCGTGGTCGCGGTCAGGCCGATGCCGAAGGGATTGCCAAGCGCGACGACGTAATCGCCGACGCGAACGGTATCGATATCGGCGAAGTCGATTGCGACGAGTTCGTCGAGCTCGATACGCAGCAGCGCCAGGTCGGTGCGGGAATCGCTGCCGAGCAGATCGGCTTCGATGCTGCGACCGTCGGTGAGGCGAACGGTGATCGAATCGGCGCGCCTGACGACATGGTGGTTGGTCAGCACCAGCCCCGCCTCGGCATCGACGATGACCCCCGATCCGCGGCCTTGCATTGCCGGGGGCCTTCGGTTGCCGGGAAAATCGAATCCGGGGAGGTTGTCCTCAAGGAACCGCTGCACATCTTCGGGAAGCTCGTCGCTATCGAAGAAGGAGAAGGCGCGCCGGGCGGGAACCTCTCTCAGCGTGACGATCTCGACCACGGCGCCGCTGATCTCTTCGAGCATCGGCGCCAGGGTCGGCAGGCCCCGGGCCGATGCCTCGTCGCTCGCAGCCCTCGCCTGGCTGGCAAGCGCCAGCGCGAGCAGGATGGCGAGCCCGAAGCCCCAGACCAGGGGTGGGGACGATTGGAAAATTGCGTTTCGCTTGATCATCGAATGACTCCTTACTGTCTGTTTGCATGATGTTCGTTGCAATCCGGACGCCACCGGCCGGCAGCGATCCACGAACCCAAGCATGACGGCGGCAAGCGCGATTTTCCTGAGGAAGACGTGAAGAAAAGGTCCAGATTTCATGCCCACGAAGCGATGACGGATTCCATCGCGGCAACACATCTGCGCAAAATCCCGCATCGCAGGCCGCTTGCGCTTCTTGGAAGAACCGAATTCGGCCTTACGTATGTGTTGACGGTTTCGTTCTGGAACCATTTGGCCGTCTGCAACGTCTAAGCGAAAGCTATCGTCAATCGGCGATTCGAGAACCCGGAGCTTGCCGTGTTGGAAAAACAGCCAGGGGAACAGTTGGAAAAGAAGTTGGAAAAGAAGTTGGAAAAGAAGCTGGAACAGCAGCATCCCCGGTCGCAGCAGCGGTGGCGCGAGGACTTCGTCATCGGCGACTGGCGGATCGAGCCGACTTGCAACCGGATTTTCCATCACGGCGCTCTTCATGGCAACGGCAATGGCAATAGCAGCAGCGGCGAGCGCAAGCTCGAGCCGCGACTGATGCACCTGCTTTGCTGCCTTGCCGCAAGTCCCGGGCAGACCTTGCATCGCGACGAACTGATCGCCGAATTGTGGCCGCGAGTGATCGTGACCGACAATTCGCTGACGCGAGCGGTATCTGCCTTGCGCAAGAAGCTGGCGGTCGCCGACGGTCGCAGCCGGGTGGCGATCGAAACGGTGCCGAAGAAGGGCTATCGGCTCGTCGTCGAGCAGGCGCCGGATGCGGCGGCCTGGCGACGCAACGCCCTGCCCAGGCCAGCGCTCGTGCTTCCCGCTGTCGCCCTGGCAGCGCTGATGGCAGGCTGGCTGGCGCTATCGACTCTGCGGTCGACACCATCGATGCCACAACAGGCCGTCACGGTGCCCGATCAGGCCGATATTGCCCTGACGACGCGACAATACGACCAGCAATGGCTGCCGACAAGCAGCCTTGACGGCAAGCCCGCAGCGCAGCAAAACGAGGTGCCAGCGCTATCGGCCGATGGCAAGCGCTACGCCTTC
>RKSA01000072.1 GCA_007571115.1 Gammaproteobacteria bacterium | reverse complement strand
AGAACTACAATGAGGCCTACCATTTGACTGGTGACGGAGTCGTGGTTCCCGTTGTGCGCCACCTCGCCGAGCAGATCATCGAACCCGTATTGGCGCAAACCTTCTCGAGCTGGCAAGCAGCATGAGCGTCATCCCCTGCAGGAAAAACGCAAAACTCGTGACAATGATTCACGAGTACGCCGAGGCTCTCAAGCAAGACGGGCATCTGCTAGGCAAGCATGGGTTGAGCGAAAGGGAATTCCACGACAGCGGGCTGTTTCGTGGTGCGATCGAGAGGATTCGCGGTCAATTCTCCGCCGCGATGAAGGAGAAGCGGGAATTCGTCTCGATCATCTTGGACCACATGAAGCAAGGCGGTTTCATTCAGGTCTGGAACTCGGCTGGAGAATCCAACCGCTACGATTACGAAATCGCTTTGCTTTCAGGAAAGACAGCGGCCATTGAGTTGAAGGGCTGCCTCGACGGCAACAATACGAATATCTTCGAACGACCTCATAACGCCGACGAGTTCGTTCTATGGAGCGTATGCACCAGTCCGGGAGCTGATCCGAGGCATAACGTATGGTCTGGAATTCATACTAGGCTCAGTGCGGAAATCATTTCACGGGGTCAGCGTGTCGATGGCCTGATCGTTTGGGACATGGCATGCGCCACACATGGCAGGCCGTGCCCCAAACTATTGGGCAACCGAACCCAGCGGACCCAGGTCGGACCTTACGCATTGCCTCCGCCTTGTCTGTACCTGTTTCCCGCGACAGTGCCCAATGCGCGAAGCAACCCGCAGCCGGATGCGCAAAA
The DNA here is from genome assembly GCA_007571115.1 of Gammaproteobacteria bacterium. Taxonomy (GTDB): domain Bacteria; phylum Pseudomonadota; class Gammaproteobacteria; order Pseudomonadales; family Pseudohongiellaceae; genus UBA9145. Next base: position 3,293 of record RKSA01000072.1, on the reverse strand, counting down.
ACTCGAGGATGTCGAGATACTGCAAGCTTTCCATGACTGCTTCGGTGGCGTCGAAGATTTTGTCAACTTCGTGCGAATCAAGGTTGCTCATGAAGGGCCAGAGACCGTTCGAACGACGCAGGTGATGCGGGCAAACAGGATGCGAAGGGAATCGGCCCCAACGCCTATTCGCCGGTTCTGAGCTGCCATGCATTTGGAGAGGAACATAACCACACGCATAATGAGGCCGCAGCAGGAGCACCTCGAACCCGGGCGTGAGCCCGGAGTGCTCCGAGATGGTTCCTGTGCGCGGCTGGCAGGCATCGCCATCGCGGCATTGCTGGCCGGTGTGGCCTTTGAGGAAAACGGCGCCTTGGCTCAGCCGCCGAGGTCGGAGTTTGCGGTTGCGCCGCCGAGTGCAAGGGTGGAGCTGCGCGAAGCTCCTTCGGCGGAAGAATTGCTCGCGCCGACGCGAGTCGTCGTGCTTGGCACCGGCACGCCGATACCCGATGCGTTTCGCGCGGGTTCGAGCATCGCCGTCATCCACAAGGGCGAAAGCTATCTGTTCGATGCCGGTGCCGGCGCGGTGCGACAGGCGACCATCGCGCGCTACATGCACGACATTCCCTCGCTGTACCCCAGCCAGATCTGTTGCCTGTTCCTGACCCATCTGCACAGCGACCACACGATGGATTTTTCCGAGCTTGCGCACACCCTGTGGTGGCGGCGCAACGCGGGCCTGCTCGCCTGGGGGCCGGAAGGAGTCGCGCGGGTTGCTGCCGGCTTGCTCGAAATGATCTCCATGGACGTGGAGCTTCGAACCGGCGGCGTGCAGCCGGTCGCCAACCCCGACGGCTTCAAGGTGGAAGCGCACACCATCACGCCCGGAATCGTGCTGGAAAAGGACGATCTCGTCATCGAGGCCTTCGCCGTCAACCATGGCGACATCGAGCCCGCCTTCGGCTTCAAGATCACTACCGACGACCTGAGCATCGTCATCAGCGGGGACACTGCCTATAGTGACGCGGTGGCCGAACATGCCGCCGGTGTCGACCTGCTGTTTCACGAAGTGATCAGCCAGCAGGGGCTGTTGCGCAATTCGCCCGGATTCCAGCGCTACCACAATAGCGTCCACACGACTTCGGTCGAGCTGGCGCGGCTGGCAAATGTCGCCAGGCCAAAACTGCTCGTGCTCTACCATGGCCTGTTTTACGGAACCGAAGAGACCACCGTGCTCGACGAGATCAAGGCCGACTACGACGGCGCAGTCGTCCTCGCCAACGACCTCGACATCTTTCCGCAACCCTGATCGAACTCGCAGCCCCGCCATCAGCCCTGAAGCAGCTTGGGCATCTTCTGTGCGCGCTTCGTTGGGCAGCCCCCGGGAGTCGCCCGGTCGGCTTTTCTCGCCATTTTGAAGGACGTTCACGCCTGAGTTTCATGCCTGCGCCGAGCAAAAAATAAATACGAATCTTTCTCATTTGTATTTACATGCGCGAATCAACCTGCTAATCTCGCTGCCAAGCCTGAATCGCAGGCTCGGGCTGCAAGGCAGAATCATCTAGATATCCTACGAGGCGAGCAATGCAAGAGTCGGCTTGCAGGTCGGGGAATCCGCAACGAATGGCGCAAATGGAGCGAATCATGAACGTTTGGCAAGCAACTGGAAGAGCGGCGCGAACTGGCTATTCGCGACTCTTCCCCCACGCGGTTCTCGCGGTGGCATGTGCTGGGCTGGCATTGCCAGCTTCGGCAATGGCGCAGGAAGGCGACACGGGCATCGAGCAACTGGTTATCACCGCCACGCGGCTGCCGCGAACGGTCGAAAACATCGCTGGAACGATCTCCCTTGTCAGTGCAGAGCAGATCGAGAGAGAGTTGACCGAAGATCTCGACGACTTGGTCCGTTTCCAGCCCGGAGTGTCGCTCAGCACGGCCCGTCGCGGCGGCAACGAGGGATTCAGCATTCGCGGAATCGGCGGCAACCGGGTGCTAACCATCATCGATGGCATTCGCGGCAGCGACATCTATCAGGCCGGCCCCGCCAGCCATGGCCGGGACAACATCGACACCGACCATATCAAGACTGTGGAATTGATCCGTGGCCCTGCCTCGGTGCTATACGGCGCCGACGCCATCGGCGGGGCGGTCATTCTGACCAGCAAGGCGCCGCAGGACTATCTGGCACCGGATCAAGACCGCCATTTCAGCATGAGAGCCTCAACCGCAGATGCCGACAGCCAGACCCGCAGTGGCTTCACCGCTGCATATCAGCGCAGCGCACTGGGGCTGCTCGCGCAATACACGCATCGGGCCTTCGCGGAACAGCAAGTGGCCGGCCCTGGCAGCCTGAATCCTCAAGACGGAACTTCCGACAGCCTGCTGTTGCAAGCGCATTGGGACGCGGCACCCGGGCACCAGTTCCGCTTCAGCGTGGATCGCTTCGTCGAGAAAACGCAGACCCGCCTCGATTCCGACATTGGCCGAACCGTGACGGCCTCCCATGGCCTCGACGACACCAGGCGGCTGCGCTTTGGGCTGCATTATCAATGGCTGGCCGGACTTGCCCTGTTCGACGATCTCGAGTTCAGCATCAACGAGCAAGATACCGAAGCCTTGCAACATACCGAACAGCTCCGCACGAGCTATTCCTTCGTCGATCCCCGCGACCCTCGCAGCCATGGCGGGGTTGCAGCGCTTCGGCAAACGGATTTCGAATTCAATCAGCAGACTTTCGCGCTGAACCTGAATCTGCGCAAGATGGTCTCGCAAGACTCGGTCACGCATTCGCTTGCCTACGGCGCCAACTTCGAGCAAACCGAAACGCAGCGCCCGCGCAATCGCTGCGAGCAGGATCTGGCGAGCGGCCAGAGGCTCTGCCGCATCTCGGCGTATCCGTTTGCGCCGCCGGAAGTCTTTCCGAACAAGACCATCCCGGATACATCCACCATCCGTTCCGGCTTTTACATCCAGGACGAAATGGTTTTCGCGAATGGCCGAATCACCCTGATACCCGGGGCACGTTACGACAGATACGAAATGGACGCCTTGCCCGATTCGGCGCTCGATGGAACGGGAGAAGTGGAAAGTTATGGCTTTGCCGTGAAATCGATCTCCGAAGGAGCGACCTCGCTGAGTCTTGGCGTCTTGTACGACTTCGATGAGACATGGTCGATGTTCGGCCAATACGCCGAAGGATACCGGCCGCCGAATTTCGCCGAAGCCAACCAGTCATTCGTCAACCTCGGATTGCAGTATGCCGCGGTTCCCAACCCGGAGCTCGCGGCCGAGACGAGCAAGGGGCTCGAATTCGG
>RKSA01000065.1 GCA_007571115.1 Gammaproteobacteria bacterium | reverse complement strand
CCGGCCCTGCCGGTCAGCAGCAGCGAGTCGCCGGGTTTCGGCGACTTGCTAGCGCGGACCTGGGCCAGGGCGCGCTGCGGCGCGATGATCCGCTCGATGAGGATTTCCACCTTGCCCCCAGTGGCCTTGCTCCCGCGCAGCCGCGCGCGAATCACCCGGGTATTGTTGAAGACGAGCAGGTCTTCGGCGCGCAGCAGCCCGGGAAGCTCGAAGAAGCGATGGTGGCCGATGCCGCTGCCCCCGCTCCGCCTCCGCGCCAGAGCAAGCAGCCGGCTCGCCGAGCGCTGCGCGGCCGGCTCGCTGGCGATCAAACCCGCTGGCAGATCGTAATCGTAGTCAGTCAGGCGCTCGCCTGGCTCTTCTTGTTCCTCGCGCTCCTCGCGCGTTTCATGTGCTTCCTGCATCGTGCAACCCGGCCAGGCCCAAGGCTTGCCGACGGCTACCGATTGAACCGCCAAGGGCAACTAATATACCATTCGCCCGCCTTGGCGCTGGGCGCCGGCCACCCACCGTATGCCGGAGTGGTGGAATTGGTAGACACGATGGACTCAAAATCCATTGCTAGCGATAGCGTGCCGGTTCAAGTCCGGCCTCCGGTACCAGATTTTTCCGTTAGAAAGTTCGTGGGAGAGTGACAGATCGTGCGAGTTCTCGTGCTGGGCGCCGGCAAGATCGGCTCGGGAGTCGCCGAGCTGCTTGACTCGTCTGGGGACTACCAGGTCAGCGTCGCCGACAGGGAACAGGCCAGCCTGGCAAGGCTGGCAGCGACGCCAGGCATCAAGCCGCTGCAGCTCGATGCCAGTGCCGGTGACGAAGCAGCACTGTGCGCGGCCATCGAGGGCCACGAAGCCGTCATCAATGCCGGCCCCTTCCATATCAACGAAATCGTCGCGAAGGCCGCTGTCGCGGCCCATGCCCACTATCTCGACCTCAGCGAGGATCTCGCGAGCTTTCGCTTCGTGCGGAAACTTGCGGCCCGGTCAGAAAAAGCCATGATTCCGCAATGCGGCCTGGCGCCGGGCTTCGTTTCGATCCTCGCCCGGGAGCTCGCGAGCCGCTTCGAAGCGCCCGAGAGCGTGCAACTGCGAGTCGGCGCCTTGCCGCGCTACCCATCCAATGCCCTGGGCTACAACCTCACCTGGTCGACCGAAGGCCTCATCAACGAATACTGCAAGCCGGGCGATGCCATCGTCGCTGGCGAAAAGATCACGACGCAGCCGCTGGAGGGCCTGGAACATTTCGTCCTCGATGGCGTCGAGTACGAGGCCTTCAACACCTCGGGAGGGCTTGGCAGCCTGTGCGAGAGCTTCGCTGGCAAGCTGCGCGAGCTCGACTACCGCACAATCCGCTATCCCGGCCATCGCGACGCCATGAAATTGCTGCTCGAAGATCTGCAATTGCGTAACCAGCGTAGTTTACTGCAAGAAATTCTCGAACAGGCCTTGCCCAGCACCCAGCAGGACGTGGTGCTCATCAAGGTTTCGGTACGAGGCAGACGCGAAGGTCGGCTCGAACAGGAGACCTGGAGCAACCGGATCACGCATCAGCAAGTCAACGGCAAGCCATGGAGCGCCATCAGGCTGACCACCGCAGCCGGCGTCTGCGCGGCAATGGATCTTCTCGCGCAGGGCGATTTGCCAGGGAAAGGCCTGGTGCATCAGGAAGAGATCGACTTCGGGAAATTCATCGAAAACCGCTTCGGTCGCCATTTCGCCAAGGAGCTCCGGTGAGCGCATTCACGATCGCCTTGCTCGATGGCGATGGCATCGGCCCGGAAATCATGTCCGAGGCGGTGAAGATTCTGCGCCTCGCCGAATCGCGAAATTCGGGCAACTCCAGCAATTGCCTCGAGCTCGAACTGCAACACGGCGCTTTCGGCGCCAGCGCCTGGTTTTGCCACGGCGACCCGTTCCCTGAAGCAACCCGCGAGCTTTGCGACCGCGCCGGCGCAATCCTCAAAGGCCCGATCGGCCTCGACCATGAACGCACCGAGCAGATTCCCGTCGATATGCGCCCCGAACGCGGCGCCTTGCTGCCGCTGCGCCAGCGTTTCGACACTTTTGCCAATTTCCGCCCGGTGCGGCTCGCTGGCGGCCTGAGGCATTTTTCGCCACTGAAACCCGCAGTCATCGGCGCAGGCATCGACATCATGCTGATCCGCGAGCTCGTCGGCGGGCTCTATTTCGGCGCCAAGGAGACCGGTCGCCGCGCCGATGGCAGGCGCTACGTCCGCGAAAGCCTCGAATACGACGATGCCCAGATCGAGCGCATCGCCCGGGTCGCCTTCGAGACGGCGCGCAGCCGCAAGGGTGTCCTGCACAACATCCACAAGAGCAATGTGCTCAAGTCGAGCGTGCTGTGGAACGAGGTGCTCGGCGAAGTCGGCCGCGAGTTTGCCGATGTCGAGCTGCGCCACGTGCTCGTCGATGCCGCCGCCACGTATCTATGCCTTGATCCCGGGCAATTCGACGTGATGGTGATGGAAAACATGTTCGGCGACATCCTCAGCGACCAGGCCGGCGGAATTCTCGGCTCCCTCGGCCTGATGCCCTCGGCCTGCCTCGGGCCTGACAAGGCCTACTACGAGCCTTCCCACGGCTCGGCGCCAGACATCGCCGGGCGGAACGTCGCCAATCCGTACTCGATGATCGGCTCGGTGGCGATGCTGCTCGAACAGAGCCTCGGGCTGAAAGCCGAGGCCGACCACGTCTGGCGGGCGATGCGTGCGGTATTCGACCAGGGCTATGTGACTGCCGATCTGGCCCGGCAGGGAAGCAAGGCGCGGACGATCGGCACGAGCGCTTTCGGCGATCTGGTCGCCGAGCACTATGCCACAGCGCCGGGGCCCGCCTGAAGCTGCATGTTGACCATGCGCAAGGTCGCCTTGACCGCAGCGAGCACCTGGTTCGAATCGACCCCCCGGGTCTTGAGATTGCGCTCGGGGAGTTGCCAGGTGATGAAGCATTCGGTGAGGGCGTCGGTCTGGCCGCCCCGGGGGATATGCACCTCGTAATCGAGCAGTTCGGGAATGGTGAAATCGCGCGCGGCGAAGATCTTGCCGAGGGCGTCCATGAAGGCATCGAAACCGCCATTGCCAACCCCTGAAGCCTGGCATTGCTCGGCGCCGATCGACAGGCGCACGCTGGCGGTGCTATCGACATCGAGCCCGGTGTTGATATAGCAGTTGAGCAGGCGCACGTGCTGCTCCTCGCGGCCTTCGAGAACGTCGGCGATGATGACGGGAAGATCGTCGCTGGTGATGACTTGCTTGGAATCGCCAAGCTCGACGATGCGGCCAAGCACTGCGGCCTGCTCTTCGTCGTTCAGGCTGATGCCGAGCTCCTCGAGATTGTTGCGCAGGGAAGCCTTGCCGCTGAGCTTGCCGAGGGCGTAGCTGCGCTTGCGGTCGAAACGCTCGGGAGTGAGCCGGGAGACGTACAGGCCGCCTTTCAGGTCGCCGTCGGCGTGGATTCCGGCGGTCTGGGTGAAAACGTCGGCGCCAGTCACCGGAGTGTTCGCGGCGATTCGCTTGCCGGAAAAGTTTTCCACCATATGGCTCAAGGCTGCGATGCGGGTCTCGTCGATGGAAAGCTCGACTCCGGCCTTGTCCCTGAGCACCACGGCGATTTCAGCCAGGGAGACGTTGCCAGCGCGTTCGCCGAGGCAGTTGACGGTGCAATGCACGCAATCGATGCCGGCCTCGACCGCAGCGAGCACATTGGCGGTGGCAAGACCATAGTCGTTGTGCGGATGGAAATCGAAGCGCTCCTCGGGAAAGCGCTGCCGCATCGCCGAGAGCGATTCGCCGACTTCCCGGGGAGCGAGCATCCCCAGGGTGTCGGGGAGCATGAAGTGGCCGATTCCGAGCCCGGCCATGCCCTCGACGAGAGCGAACACGTAGTCGCGGTTGTCGCGGTAGCCGTTCGACCAGTCCTCGAGGTAGACGTTGATCGCCAGGCCCTGTTCGCGAGCATGGTCCGCAGTGCGCCTGATGTCGGCGAGATGCTCGGCAAGGCTCTTGCCCAACTGCTTGTGGCAATGCCGTTCGCTGCCCTTGGCCAACAGATTGACGACCTGGCAACCGGTGCTGACGATCCAGTCGACACTACGC
>RKSA01000220.1 GCA_007571115.1 Gammaproteobacteria bacterium | reverse complement strand
GCGCTTGATTTGGGGCATTGGCATGGCTGCTGTGCTGGTTTTGCTCGCGTGGGCGCCGCTGGTTTTGGCCTTGCCGGTTTCGGGGCTGTATCAGCAGAGCGTGGCCGTTGCCGATGAAGGCGAGGCGGAGCGTGAGCGTGCCTATCGGCTTGCCTTTCAGCGGATGATCGTCAAGCTCACCGGCGACGAGCGCTGGCTGGAGCACGCTGCGATCAAGGCTGCCGCCGGCAATGCCGGCCATTTCGTGCAGGCCTTTGCCTATGCGACGAAGGCCGCTCCGGGGCAGCCTGGCGGACAGCGGCACATCGAGGTGCAGTTCTCGGTTCCCCTGATCCGCCAGTTGCTCGCTGCGGAAAACATTCCGGTCTGGGGAAGCAACCGGCCAAGCGTGCTCGTGTGGATGGCCTTGCAGGACACGACGGGCCAGCGCAAGCTGCTTGATCGCGAAACCGGGCCGGAAATCATCGGGATCATTCGCGATTTCGCCGAGGAGCGAGGCCTGCCGGTCATTTTCCCCGTGCTCGATCTCGAGGACCGGCGCAATCTTTCCGCCGACTCGATCTGGGCCCAGGACCAGTTGGCGATCGAGGCAGCGAGCGACCGCTACGATCCTGACAGCATTCTGGCCGGCAGGCTGCTGTTCACCGCGACCGGTGAACTCGTGGGGCTCTGGCAATTTCTCTTCATGGATGAGGAGCACATCTTCGACGGCTACGATTCGTCGCTCGATTCGTACCTGGAAAAGCCGCTTGCCCGGGTTGCCGCCGAACTCGCCGGATATTTCGCCCTGACCCCTTACGGGCAGGGCGAGCAGTCGATTCGTTTGCGCGTCGATGGCATCGGCAGCTTTTCCGACTATTCGGCGCTGTTCGACTACGTTCGAGCGATCGAGCTCGTCGAATCGGCGAAGCTGACGACGGCCGACGGCGAGCGTCTCGAGCTGCTGCTCGACTGCCGCGGCGGCGCCGAGCAACTGTTCAATCGCATCGCCCTCGACCGCGAGCTGATGCCCGTGCAACGCGAGGAAAGCGCCGGCCTGCCGCTATTGCACTACCGCTGGATGCGCTAGCCTTGACATGGCGCACCGCGGTCAACTGCCTTTGCTGATGAGCCCCGAAGACGAGGCGACTTTCGAGAATTTTGTCGTTTCGCCGGAAAACCGGCAACTCGTGAGCTGGCTCGAAAAACCGGCAAGCGACGGCTCTGCGATTCTGCTCTGGGGGCCCCAAGGCGCCGGTCGCACGCATCTGCTTCGCGCCTGCTGCCATCGGGCCGATTCGCGGGGAGCGATCTTCCTGCCACTGCAATCGCTCGATCAGTTGCACCCCGAGATATTGACGGGCCTCGACTCTCTGGCGCTGATCTGCATCGACGACCTTGAACTCGCTGCCGGCAATGCCGACTGGGAACTCGCGCTGATGCGGCTGCTCGACTCGATGCATCGCGTCGAGGCGCGGCTGGTGATGGCGGCTTCCGCCCAGGCGACCGATACGCCGTGGCGCCTGGCGGATCTGCGCTCGCGCCTGCAACAGGTGCTGACGTTCCGTCCCCAGCCCTTGAACGAGCAAGGCATCCGCGAAGCTTTCGCGCTGCGCGCGAGCAATCGCGGCCTCGAGCTCGCCAGCGAGGTTGCCGATTACGTCTTCGTCCGTGCCAGGCGGCGCCTCGATTCCCTGATGGAAATTCTCGAACGCCTCGACGAGGATTCGCTGCGCAGGCAGCGTCGCGTCACGATCCCGCTGGTCAAGGAGATCATGGGCTGGTAGCGTCGGTGGTCAGGAAGTTCAGGGACCGCTGCCGAACTCGCGGCGCCAGCCTCGCAGAAAGGCGATCAGCCCGGCGAACACGATCACGCTCAAGGCGATCTGCACGAGACCCGGGGCGAAGCGCTCGGGGTTGAAGGCGAGCAATACGCCGTGAATGAAGGCGAGCTGGATGACGAAGCCAAGCCAGGCGTAGGCGCGGGGTCTCGCCCTGTGCAGGCCCGGCAGCAGCACGAGCAGGGGTAGCGCCTGGAGCCCCCAGGCGATCAAGGCCGCGAGGCTGGTCAGGTGCAGACTCAGTCCGGTTCGCAGGTAGATCGTCAGCAGCAAGGCATAGCTCGCAGCGAGCACCAGCAGGCGCGCCCGGGCGAGCCGCTTTGGCAAAGGCGCCGGGGGCAGAGTCGCGCCAAGCCTCACAGCAGTTTGCGCGCGAGGCTGGCGACGCGTTCGCCAAGAGCCTTGCACAGAATGGCTTCTTCGTCGCGGATCTGCCCGTCGCCTCCCATGGGCTCGAAATGGCTCGCGCCGTAGGGAGTTCCGCCGCTCGCGGTCGTTCGCAGCGCTGGTTCGGTATACGGGATTCCGCAATAGATCATGCCGTGGTGCAGCAAGGGCAGCGCCATGCTGAGCAAGGTCGTTTCCTGGCCGCCGTGCAGCGATGAAGTCGAGGTGAAGGTTGCCGCAGGCTTGCCGACCAGGGCGCCCGAGCTCCAGATCGCGCCGCTGCCGTCGAGGAAGCACTTCAAGGCGCCGGCCATGTTGCCAAAGCGGGTCGGGCTGCCGAGAATCAGGCCGGCGCAGTCGCGCAGTTCGGCTTCGCTGCAATAGACGGCACCGGTAGCGGGAGTCTCGGGCTCGCTCCGCTCGTTGTTCGGCGATACCGCCGGCACGGTGCGCAGGCAGGCCTCGACCCCCTCGACCCGCTCGACTCCCCGGGCGATGAGCCGGGCCATGTTCGCGGTGGCGCCGTAGCGGCTGTAGTACAGCACCAGAACCTGGCAGCTCATGCCTCGTCTCCGATGAGTTCGAGAACGCGTTCCGGCGGGCGCGCGATGAGCGCCATCGTTCCCTTGACGACGATGGGGCGCTGGATGAGGATCGGATGCCGATGCACCAGGTCGAGAACGATCTCTTCGCTGAGCGTTTCGTCGCCGAGCCCGAGCGTGTCGAATTCGGGCTCGTCGCGGCGCAGCAGCTCGCGGATTCCGAGGCCGAGCCTGGCGATCAGGCTTTTCAGTTCGGCAACGCTGGGAGGTGCCTCCAGGTACGGTATCACTTCGCAGGGCACGCCATTTTCCTCGAGCAGGGCAAGCGTCGCCAAGGATTTGGAACAATCGGGATTGTGGTAGACGATGATCCGGTCCATTGTCTTCTCCAGCAAGGACTTATGAGACAATCTTCGCAAGCCTTATCCGCTGCGATGCCTGGTCGGGCAGCTAGCGATCGGCGAGTTCCGCAGCGATCGTCGCGATCGCCTGCTCGATGCTGCAAAGCGATTTCTCGCCGTCGCTGCGGCGCGCGTGCTCGACTGCGCCACTCGCCAGGGTTCGCGGCGAGATCACGATCCGATGGGGAATTCCGATCAGTTCGGATTCGGCGAACTTGACTCCGGGGCTGGTCTTGCGGTCGCGGTCGTCGAGCAGGGTCTCGATTCCGGCCTCGAGAGCCTGCCCGTACAACGTCTCGGCCTGGCTGCGAACCTGTTCGGACTTGTGCGCGTCGATCTGCACGATGACGAGCTGGAAAGGCGCGATGCTCGCTGGCCAGATGATGCCGCGCTCGTCGTGGTGCTGCTCGATGCACGCCGCAGCGAGCCGGGTCACGCCGATTCCGTAGCAGCCCATTTGCATCGCCACGGGCTTGCCCCCCGCATCGAGGACGCGAGCGTTCAACGCCTCGCTGTACTTGGTTCCGAGCTGGAAGATATGCCCGACCTCGATTCCCCGGCGAATCGTCAGTTTGCCCTTGCCGTCGGGGCTGATGTCGCCTTCCTGGACCTTGCGCATGTGCGCGACCTCGTCGTGGCGGCAATCGCGCTGCCAGTTGGCGTTGACGAAGTGTTGGCCGGCCTCGTTGGCGCCGCAGACGAAATTTCCCATGGCCACGACGCTCGGGTCGGCGATGATGCGAATGTCGAGGGAGGCAAGCGGGCCGAGGCAGCCGGCCGGGGCGCCGATCCGTTCGCGGATCAGCGCGTCGTCGGCGAAGCGCAAGGGCGAGCCGACCCCGTCAAGCTGCTGGGCAAGCGTCTCGTTGAGCTGCTGGTCGCCACGCAGCAGCAGGGCAACGAGACCTTTGCCAGGAGTTCCCCATTCGTCGGCGGCATGGACGATCAGCGTTTTCACAAGCTGCCGGGGCTCGATGTGGAGAAGCCCGCAGACCTCCCCGACGCCCGCGCCGACC
>RKSA01000088.1 GCA_007571115.1 Gammaproteobacteria bacterium | reverse complement strand
GTCAGCTCGCCGACCTTCGGCCCGCTGGTGGGAAGCAGGGCGCCGGCCGGCGCGACGCGTTCGTGCAGCACGCCGACCTGCCTGGCGAGTGCAAGAACGAGCAGCGAAAGGCCGATGACGAGCAGCCACAGAACGACGTTGGAAACGAGCAGCGCCTCGGTCATGCCCCGTCGCTCCCTGTTCGCGGCGTGCGCCAGGAGGCGATCGCCTCGGAGTTCGCAAGCAACTGGTTCGCTCCGAGGTAGAGCAAGGCGAGCACGAGGCAGGCGCTCGCAAGCCCGAAATGATCGATCAGCGACAGTTCGCGGGCAGTGGCAGGCAGCGTCGCAGCAAGTGCCGCCACCATCAGCAGAGCATTGCGCAACAGCAATCGACCGCTCAATCGCTGCCCGCTGCCAGCGGAAGCGCCAAAGCCGCAGCCGCAGTCGATGTAGGTGCGGCCACGCAACACGTTCACGCCGACCGCGAGCGTATAGACGCCGAGCAGGAAGACAGTCGCGGCACCCGTCATGGCGGGATTCCAGCCTAGCGCCCAGGCGCCCGCCAAAGCCATCTCCAGAGCGGCGAACAGCCATGCCGCTGGCGTTGCCAGCGCTGCCGGCAGCAACTGGTACGCAGCGAGAATGCCGCAGAAACGCGCCAAGTCGGCGAGCTTGTGCCATGCCGTCGTCGCGAGCAGCAAGGCGAAGGCTAGCGAAAGCAGCCTGATGACCAGCGGGTCGAGCATGCCTCAGAAGTCCTCGTACATCGCGGCGCTGGGGGTATTGATCGAACGCTCGTGGCGGAAGGTCAGCGCGTCGTAGATTTCGGTTCCGCCAGAATCGGTGCCGACGATCAGTTTCGGCTCGGTTTCCTGGGTCACGGTCAGATCATCGGCCAGGTCTTCGACCGCGAGCCGGTGTACCCGCCGCTGGCTTGCCAGGTCGACCACCCAGATTTCCTCGCCCGGGTCGTGATGCGTGTCGACGGGGCCTTCGTGCATGGCGACGTACAACAGGCCAGTGGCGCGATGCACGTCGAGGAATTCGCCGCCGCCGGGGCGCCAGCCCGACTCGTCCGCACCGACGATGCTCCAGCCTTCGCCGATGAGGATCTCGTCATCGTCGGTTCCGACTTCAAAGACGACGCCGGCATGGGTAATCAGCAGCCAGCCCTCGGCGGTTCGGGCGGTGCGGTCGAAAACCGCGTCGTCCTGCACGTTGAAGAACGGTTCGCTGCGGACCCGGTTCCTTTCGAGGCCGTTGCTGTCGAGCTGGCTGAGCTGCAGGCTGCCGTCGCCGCAGATCAGCAGGAAATCGTTCTCAGCCACCGGCAGGATGATGGCGCAGCCGGGAGTCGACATCTCCTCGATGAACTCGCGGTCGATCACATCGACGATCGATACCGAATACCCCGGATTCATGTTCAGCACCGCGAGGTGGCGGCCATTGCCGAGCAGGCCGATATGGTTGCGCACGCTGAGGCGCGCCATGCGGTTGGGAATCTCGATCTCGGCGACCGGTCGCAGGTTCGCGTAGTCGTAGATCGCGACGAGGTCGGTGCGGTCGCCGTGGACGCCCCGGGAATAATACGATTCCGCAGCGTAGAACTCGCCGCGCAGCAAATGGATGGCGATCGCCGGCGTGCGGTTGGAAAGCGAGATCATGCCGTGCATCTCGCCGCTTTCGGCATCGAAGATCCTCGCGCCGCTGCTGGATTTGGCGATGAACCAGTTGGTTCCACGCTCGGGCATCGTCTCGATGCTGATCTGCTCCGGCGGAATCTGGGCGAAGACTGCCGAAGCAAGAATCAGGCTGGCGAAAAAAATGCTGGTGCGCATGACTGCTCCTTCTCGAAAATGCGGGCACCCTTGCCGGAGGCGCTTTGCGCTGACGGCTTTTACCTCGCGTGGAAACCCGGCAAGCCGTTCAACGACTCGATACTGCGACTTGATACTACAGTTGCGCTGGCGAATGCAATCAGGACAGCTCTCCGTCACGGTACTTGTCGAGCAGGCTCCAGAGGATCGCCATCGTTTCCACGTCGGGTTCGCCGGAATGGTCGCTGGGGCGGAAACGCAGTTGCATTGCGCGAACGGCGAAGCGAGTCTGCCTGTCGAGCTCGCCGGTGGGTTCGACGAGGTAGCCGAGTCGCAGCAGGGCGGCCTGCAGCCGCTCGATGCTCGGTGGCTCGCTTGCGAATTCGGCCTCGTAACGCGATTTGGTTTCCTCGTCGTGCCAGGCGCCGATTCCAGCTTCGTAGAGCCGCTGCCAGGGGAACTGTGCTCCCGGGTCCGACCGGTACTCGATGACGATGTCCGAGTGCGCGACAAAGTCGAGGGGGTCGATTTCCGGGTAGCGTTGCTGAATTCCCTTGAGCAAATCGATCAGCATGACGATTTGCGCGTCCTCGAAAGGCGGGAAATCGCAATGCAGCGATTCGGGGCCACTGTCCGGGTCGGCGTCGGGGTCTGTCTCGCATGACAGGAAGTTGACGATCTCGATGCCGATCGAGCGGTCGTTGAGCGCCGTCTCCCCTGCCCAGTAGCTTGGCCCGGCGTGCCAGGCGCGATGCTGTTCCTCGACGAACTGATGCAGGCGCAGGCGGTTGCGCTTGTAGCTCGGGTCGTTCGCGGCGGGGATCAGATAGTGCGAGCTGACCGGGTTTGCCGTCGGAGTCGTGAGCAGCCTGACCGATTCGGCAAAATCGACGACGGTGGCGTGCAGCACCACGTAGTCGATGCGACTGTTCTGATTGGTCGATTCAATGAATACGACGTCCGAACACGCAGTGAGCGCAGATAACGCAAATATCGCCAAACACCACCGCATCATCAATGATCGCGTAAATCCTCTCATCTTCCCGCCTCGTTGCCGCAGCCTCGCAAAAGGCGCATTCTTGCCAATAATGCCCGCCGGGTCAACGCGGCATCGGCCCGGCTCATGCGCCAGGGCTCGAAAAAACTCCGGGCTGCCGCGCGATTCTGGTACCATCAGGCTGTTGCGAGGAAGGCGGTGACGGCCAGAATCGCTCGCCGTGTCGTCGCCTCGCTGCTGCCACGCCGCCGCAAGACCGCGAGACTGAAAGAGGAGCAAGCCGATGACCGAACCAACCCCATCATTGCAACGCCCGAACCTGGGCCTGATGCTGCTGATCTCGCTGATCCAGGGATTCGCGCTGTTTCTGCTGTGGCGCGCTGCGGCGAACGAGGTCTGGCCAAGCCAGACTCCGGCCGTGAACTTCCCGCTCTGGTCGGTCGCGATCACCTTGCCGCTGCTGCTGCTGCTCGGCCTCGAGAGCGAGGGCCGGCGCAGGACAGCGGTCATCGTGACGCTGTTCTGCTCGGCATTGGCGCTATTCTCTGCCTACGTCGGCTGGCAGGCAACGCCATTTGGCGAATTTCCCTTCGACTCCATCGTTGCCGTCCATATTCTGTCATCGGTGCTGGGCTGTTTCCTGGCGCTGCTGTTTCTCCGCTCGCTGACCCAGGGCGAAAAGCCCAACTACGCCAAGGCGTTCTCCGATTCCTGGCGCAATGCCCTGGTCGCTGCGCTTGCCGCCGCCCTGGCCTTCGGAGTTGCCGCAGTGCTGATGCTGTGGGGAGCATTGTTCCAGGTGATCGGCATCGATTTTTTCATGGATCTGTTCTCCGAGGACTGGTTCCTGTTTCCGCTGCTTTCGGTCGTGGTCGGCTTGGGAATTTTCATTTTCCGCGGCTTCGCGAGCGTGATCGGCGGCATTGCCAGCCTGTTTCAAGGGCTCATGTGGCTGTTGCTGCCGCTCGCTCTCATGGTCACGGCGCTGTTTCTTGGCGCCTTGCCTTTCACCGGCCTCCAGCCGCTATGGGATACCGGCAATGGCACGTTCCTGCTCATGTCGCTGAACGTGTTCGCATTGTTTGCCGTGAACGCGGTGTACCAGGCCGACGAACGCGAGCCTTACCCGCTGCTGCTGCATCGAACGCTATCGATCAGCCTGCTGCTGCTTCCGCTGATCTCCTTGCTGGCGCTGTACGGGCTCTATCTGCGCATCGACCAGTACGGCTGGACCGTGGCGCGTTGCTGGGCCTTCCTCGTTGTCGTGCTCATCACCCTGTTCTCGTGTGGCTACGCGGGCAACGTGCTGCGTTTCCGCGAGGGTTGGGCCGGCAAGCTTGCCTACGTCAACCTGCCCATGAGCTTGATGATGCTCGCGGCGATCCTGCTGAGCCAAACGCCCCTGCTCGACTTTCGCAAGATTTCGCTCGCCAGCCAGCAAGGCCGGGTCGAACGCGGCGAAATCACCTTGGACGAATTCGATTTCTTCGACGCGCGCGCCGACATGGGCCGCCCTGCCTGGCTTTGGATGCAAGAGCTCATAGCAGAAAATCGCGACTCGAACCCCGAGCTTGCGCAGTTGGTGCTCGATCCGGTCAGGCGGCCGATTCCTGCGGGGGCGTCCGGGCGAATCGATTTCGCCCAGCGAGCGACTTTTCGCCCCGAGCCATTCGCTTTTCCCGAGGGCCTCGGCGCAGCGATGCAAGCCTCGCCGATCACGATTCGGGCGCTGCGCGACGCCGAGCTGGAACTGGTCGTGTTCCGAGTCGACCTCGACGGCGATGGCGCTGCCGAGTACGTGCTTGCCGCGAACCCCGAAGAGGGGATACTGGCAGACGGGTTCCGGCTCGAGGACGGCGGCGACTGGCAGCGCTTGCGCCTGGCGCCGCGCTCGTCCGGGGCTGCCACCAGCATCGATCTCGCTGCCGCCACTTTCGAGGCCGTCACTCCGCCATTTGCCGACCTGCGCATCGGCGATGTCGAGCTGCAAGTCCGCCCCGAACCTTAGCCTTGCCCGGCATCAGGGCTTGCAGAATCAGGGTTTTCAGAAGCGGTAGCTCAAGTCGATTCCACCGATCCGCCCCGCCGAATCGTGGATGAACGATCCGCCGAATTCCGGAGCGGGGATGATTTCCTCGAGATAATCCGTATCAGCGAGGTTTTGCATCCACGCGGTCAGCTCCCAGTTGTCGCCGCGCAGGCCGGCGCGCAAGTCCCAAACGTCGTAGGCGTTCCGGCCCGTCCGATCGTACTTGCTCGTGCCGAAGCCGAAACCGGGAACCTGGAACAGCGCCGACAAGTCGGTGAAGGCATTCACCGTCGACTCGTTCTGTACGGTGTGGAACCAGGTTTCGCCGACCTGCCTCCAGCCAAGCCGACCGGTGAACTCGATATTCCCGGCCACCGGCCAGTTGACTTCCAGACCGAGATTGGCCGTCGATTCAGGGGTCAATGGCAGCACGTTGCCGACGGTGTACGGCCGGTTGCTGTTGCTGACGATTTCGCTATCGACGATGCCAAGGCCGCCGTCGAGCGAGACATGGTCGTTCAGCGCATAGGCCAGATCGACTTCGAAGCCCTGGATCTGCGCCTCGTCGATATTGGTGACGACGCGCAGCAGGCCGAACGAGCCGGCGAAGAAGTTGAAGAACTGATAGTCGTCGATATTGGTGGAAAACGCCGCTGCGTTGAGCCGCAGGCTGCCATCGAGCAAGGTCGACTTGATTCCTGCCTCGAAGGAGCGGCTGACCTCCTTTTCGTATTCGTCACGGATCGCCACGGGGAACGTGCTGAAACCGCCAAAGTTGTCGCGAATGATCTTTTCGCTGCCGATGCTGTTGAAGCCGCCGCTGCGGAAGCCTACGCCATAGGTCGCAAAAAGTGACACCGAGTCGGCAAGTGCCACGGAATAGCTCAGCTTGGGCTGGAATTGCCGGAAATCGCGGCCCCGGTCGGCGATGCGGTCGGTTCCGCTGCCATCGAAGGCGGGGTTGATCGGACGCGGCCCGAATAGCCCGAAAATCTGTGCGGCATTGACATTGGGAACCTTGTTCGAAACGCTGCGGTCCTCGCGGTCGTAGCGCAAGGCCAGTGACAGCTCCTGGGTTTCGTCAACATCCCACTGCACCTGTCCGTATAGCGAGCTGACCGTGGTGTGGAAATCGTCCCAGAACAGCAAGTCAGTCGGATTGGCGCCGGTGGCGGGGACATACGGGGCGCGAACGAAACCCCGGCCGAGGTCGGCGCCATAGGCAACGACGACTTCGCGGTCGATATCGGCGAAGTACGCCCCGGCGAGCCAGCGCAAGGCGCCATCGTCGCCCGATGCCAGCCGGATGTCGAGGCTCGAGCTTTGCTGGTTGCGCTCCTGGTACTGGTAGCCGTCGCAAGTCGTTGGCGAATAGGGAGGCAGCAGCGCATTGAGGCCGTTCAATGCCTCGACGTAGACGCCGGGAGGGCCGCCGTCCTGCACTGCATAGGTCGGCGCCTGCAAGAGACCGGCATCGAAACTGTTGTAGCTCTCGATGCAGGCGGCTTGGCTTGCCGGAGCGCCCAGGCTGTAGCCGCCGAAAGCTGCGCTCGTGCCGTCCGAGAGCAGATATTCCGACAGGTCGTCGTAGGCGAAAACCGCAGTGAGCGTGTTTCCGCTCGCCAGATCGTAGTCGGCCTTGAGGGTGAAGAAGGTGTTTTCCTGCTCGTTTTCCCCAGGCACGTTGAAAATGTACTGGAACTCGTGATCGTTGACGTCGGCGTACAGCTCGGGAACGTTGATGAAGGCCGCAGCCTGGTCGAGAGCGAAGGCCACGTTGAAGTTGATCGCGCCGCCAGTGACGTCGCGCTGGCTCAATCGGGCGTCGAGAGTCAACTCGTCGCTCGCCTCCCAGACGAGCCGCCCGCGCACATTCATTTCGTCCATGTAGTTGATTGCATCGCTTTCGCCGGTGTAGCGATTGCCGTATTGGCCGTCGGAGCTTCTGTTGCTGATCGCCAGCCGCCCCGAAAGCCCGTCGGCGAGCAATGGCCCGCTCGCCATCAACTGCACCTTGGCCAGGCCATCGCTGCCGGCGCCGACCTTGACCTGGGCTTCGCGCTCGGCGCCCGGCAGCGTCGTCGTGACGAGAATCGCGCCAGCGGCGGCATTGCGGCCGTACAAGGCGCCTTGCGGGCCTTTCAGCACCTCGATCTGCTCGACGTCGAACAGCTCTCCATTGAAACCGTTGGGGTTGGTGATGAGGATGCCGTCGACGACATAGGCGAAGTTGGATTCCGCGTCCCGCGTCGAAGCCTGGCCGCGGATCGTCACCTGGGTGTCCCCGGCGTTCGCGGTATCGACGATGCTCACGTTCGGCGTTAGCGAAATGAAGTCCTGGGGCCGCTCGATCCCCGCGCTTTCAATTTTCGCGGCGGTGAATGCATTGATCGAGGCCGGCGCCTGTTGCAGGTCTTCGGCCCGCCCGCGGCTGATGACGAGAATCTCCTCCAACTGAGGCTGCTGCGCCTGTGCCTCCGGCAGCGCCAACAGCGCCGACAACGCGCCAAGCCCAGCAAGCGCGAACCCCATGCTCTTCGTACGGTTCATCGTGATGCTCCCTCGAGAATCAAAAAGAGTGTCAAAAAAATGGTCAAGAAAAACGTCCTCTCAGAACAGAGCTAGTTTCCACGCTCCCACGCCAACACAGCAAACAGAAAAGGCCAAACCCCCAACCATTCCTGCTCCTCGCGTCAAAGGCCCGCCCATTCCCGGCAGGCTATTCAGTTCCAGCAACCATGTCAATCGCCGATGCTGTATCCACTCGGCTCGTCGAGCGGGCGGTCCACCGCCTGGAACTCGTAGTACTGGTATTCGCTCATCGATCGTTACCTGTTGTTTGCCGGATGCATGGGGAACTCTGGCAGGCCTGGGGAGTGGCTAGTCCGTGTGGGGAGTTGCGACTCGCGCGGGCGCCTTGTCGTTCCTGGTCTTGGGGACGATGGCGGTCAGTGCGGAGCCGATCACCAGCAGCACGGCGCCGGTGATGGAAATCCAGCCGAGCCGATCCGAGAACGCATAGCCGGGGTTGACGAGAACCACGAGTTTCAGCGAACCGATCGTGAACAGCGGCGCCAGCGCAAGCACCGCGCTGACCTTGGAAGCGTCCCAGCACTTGAGCGCTTCGGCGAAGCAGCCATAGGCGATCAAGGTGTTCAGGCAGGCGAAAGCGAGCAGGCCGAGTTGCAAGCCGCTCAGGCCGAAGAGTGCGCCAGGGTCGATGAAAGGCAGCAGCACCAGCGAGGAAAACACGTAGATCGTCAGCAGCATTTGCGCCGAGCTGAAGTCGGAATGCAGCTTTTTCTGCAATAGCGCATAGATCGTCCAGGCGATCGCCGAAGCCACCACGATCAGCACGCCGATCGTCTGGGCGTTTCCCGGGTTGACGAGTTCCGCCAGCCGGTCGTGAAAGAACAGCCCAAGACCGGCAACGATCAAGGCGGTTCCGAACTTTTGGGCGATCGTGAATGGCTCGCGATAGAACAGCACCCCGCCGAAAATCAGGAACAGCGTGGTCAACTGGATCACGGCTTCGGCGGTTTCGCCATTGACGAAACCGAGCGCGACATTGAACAGGTAGTAGTTGCTGCATAGGCCCACGGCGGCCAGCAGCATCCACCAGCCGACGCCGCCGCCGAATTGTCTGGGCCTGGGCAGCCGGCCTAGCCATGCCAGCCACGGAACGATGAGCGCCGCCGCGACGAGGAAGCGATACCAGACGATGGTCTGGGCGTTCATGCCGAGCAACAGCTCTTTCAGCGTTACCGGCAGCATTCCCCACATGCCGGCAGCCACCAGAGCCAAAAGGAACCCGGCAACGGGATTTCTTGCTGAACTTTCCATGGGCGGTCGGGGGTTCCTGGGAAGCCGTCTGCAAGCCGGGCGCGATCAAGGCCGCAAATTCAGGTAGACCACGACGTTGCGGGTCGCCGAGCCGATCACTGCCAGGTCGATGTCGCCATCGCCGTCAAGGTCGGCTGCCGCCAGGCCCGCAACAGCGACTTCGTCATCGAGCTGTTCGCCGCGCCATCGACCGTCGTCGTATTGGTAGATCGCCAGTCGATACGGTTCGGAATGCCCGCCGGCGATGATTTCGTCGACTCCATCGTTGTCGAGATCGGTCGTGAGCAGGCCGTGGCCGCCGGTGAGGCGGTCATCGATTTCGCTTCGCCGCCAGGGCAAGTCCTCCTCGCCTTGATAGACGGCAAGCCGACTGCCGTGCCAGGGCTCGATCGCTGCGACGTAGCGTCCGCCGTTGGGCAGGCGGCCCATGGCGACCTCGCTGGCGCCGATATTGGGTCGCTCGGCGTCCTGCACGCCTTCGCCGAGCTGGCTTTTCGCCACCGCCAGGCCATTGGTCGCCAACTGGAACAGATGCACTCCGCCGAAGCTGGCGGTCAGCAGGTCGATCCGGCTGTCGCCGTCCCAGTCGACCGCGCTCATGCCGTGGGACAGTTCAAGGCTGCGGTCGAGCACCACGCCGTTCCAGGCTTCAACGCCGAGATCCTCGGGAACGGGGTACGCTTTCAATTCCAGGCCCACGTCATGCAGCGTTGCCCTCGCGCCGATGCCGACGAGTGGCAGGTTGACGAGTTCCTGCCGGCCATCGCCGTTGATGTCGGCCCAGAGGATGCGATGCGAAGTCGGCACTTCGTCGATGTAGTGCGCCTGCCATTGCTCGTTGGCGATGGGGTCGCCCGGGTTCTCCAGCCAGTGGATCACTCCGCCGCCTGTGGAATTTTCCAGGCTGAAATCGTGGGCCAGCGCGAGGTCGAGGTCGCCGTCGCCGTCGATGTCGTGGGCAGCGGCATCGATGTTGCCTTGCATCGTCGAAACGATCGCGTGCCTGCTCCAGTCCGGGCCGCGATACCACGCGAGTTGCGCTGGGTCGGCTGCCCAGGCGACCACGTCGGGAATCCCGTCGCCGTCGATATCGGCGATATCGACTCCACTCCCGCCTTGCAGCTCTGCATCGAGCACCTGGCGCTCGAATGCCGGCAATCGCTGTGCCTCGGCAGGCTGGGCAAGGCAAAGCCCGGCTGCCAAGCCGAGCATGGCGCATCGCGCTCCAGCCAGCAGGCGCCGGATTCTGGAAACGCTGCAATCCTTCATCTGGAAAGTCTCTCTCATCTGGGAAATCCCCCTTGCTGGAAGATCGGGCCAGGCGAGCCCGCTCCAGCGCTCCAGCGAAGTGCCGGGCAGCCCGGAAAGGCGCGTCAAGGTACTGCGAATGCCGCTGCAAAGCAAACGCATCCGGTGGGTCGGCCCCGCCAGTGCCGTTCAGCTCATGTAGCGGGAGAAGCGCGCCTTCAGGAATTCCATCTGGTCGGCGAGCACGTTGTGGTTGCTCAGGTACAGGAACTCGTGCCAGTTTGGCGCGAAAGGCACCGCGAGCAATTGCATGCCGGCCTCCTCGGGGGTGCGGTCGGCCTTGCGGTTGTTGCAGCGCCGGCACGAGGTCACGACATTGGTCCAGCAGTCCTTGCCGCCTCGGGAGAGCGGCAGCACATGATCCCGGGAAAGCCCGGCAATGGCATGGGCCTCGCCGCAGTACATGCACAGATGCTGGTCGCGGCGGAACAGCAGGCTGT
Source organism: Gammaproteobacteria bacterium (assembly GCA_007571115.1). Classification (GTDB taxonomy): domain Bacteria; phylum Pseudomonadota; class Gammaproteobacteria; order Pseudomonadales; family Pseudohongiellaceae; genus UBA9145. Next base: position 1,162 of record RKSA01000088.1, on the reverse strand, counting down.
TTTCCAGCGGCGGCTGGCACGAGCCGCGATGGATCTTGCCTTCGCAGGCAACGATGCTCGGCAGCTTCAGCACGGTGCGGCGACCAAGCCGGTTGTAGCCGCCATACATCGCCAGCGACTCGTCGCCCATCGACCAGATGACCATCTCGCGCACGACCAGGGTCGCGGCCTCGGGCCTCGTCAGCCAGGCCACCGGCGAACCGGCCTTGTTCAGGCGCAATATCTTCGCGTTCATGAAAAATTCCCCGCCGCCCCCACAAGCCCGCCAAACCCAAGGCCCAATATGCATATCGGCCCGCCCACAGTCGATTGTAGCGGCTCTTCGGTGCTTGTTGCACGGCCAGATAGCCGACGATCACTTGGGCGGTTTCGCATATGGGCGAACACGAGCGCGAATCCGCTCACCGTTGAGGAAAAGTTCGCGACTCAGCTCGTGGACTTTCTGGGCATTGATCCAGAATTCTGGGGTCTGGCCAAAATACTTCCCCAGCGCGATGGCGGTTTCCGCGCTGATGCCTCGGCGCTCGTGCACGATTTCGTGCAGGCGGGTCGGAGGGAGGCCACAGTCACACGCGACCTGATGAACGGAAAGCTCAAGATCCCGGATTTGTTCCAGCAACAAGGCGCCGGGATGTGTCGTCGCCCGATTTGCAGGCATCCGCACCATCGGCATTCCTCCTGTTTCAGTGGTAGTGGTTGTTCAACTCAACATCGTAAGCATCGCCGTCACGCCACCAGAAGCAAATGCGCCATCCCTTGGAAACACGAATGCTGTATCGTCCCGCACGGTCCCCGGCGAGTTTCTCCAGCCGGTTGCCTCGCGGAACGTGAAGGTCTGAGATGCGAGTGGCATAATGAATGCGGTCCAGCTTGTTCCTTGCGCGTTCGAGCAGTTCCGGAGGCAGCGAGCGCACCGATACCCCGTTATAGACATCCTCGGTCTGCCTATTGGCGAACGAAACGATCATCTGCATCCCGCCTTTCGTATAACGGGCGGCGCAATGTGGATAGTATATGCCGCCCTGCCATCGGGAACAAGTCTGGCCGCGATTTTTCGGATTGCTCGATATTGTGGCCAGAAACTCTCGGCGACTGAAAGTGTGCAATAATCGGTCGCCACCAGAAACACGCAAAAGGCCGGGGCTGCGGCTCCGGCTTTTTG
>RKSA01000105.1 GCA_007571115.1 Gammaproteobacteria bacterium | reverse complement strand
AGCCTCTTGCAGGTAGTTTTCCAGCGATCCGGGGATGTCGGCGTGGATCACGAGCCGCACGTCGGGCTTGTCGATTCCCATGCCGAAGGCATTGGTCGCTGCGATCACTCGCAATTCGCCTTCGGTAAAAGCCTGCTGCACTTCCTTTTTCCGCTCCGGTGTCAGCCCGGCGTGGAAATGGTCCGCCGAAAAATCCATCTTTTCGAGATATTCCGCGATCTCTTCGGTGCGCCTGCGTGTCGCGCAATAGATGATCGCGCCACCAGGCTGGTCCGCTGGCAGGTCGGTGCGCAGAAGTTTCTCGATATCGGCGGGTTTTTTCTCGTCGCTGGTCTTGACGACGACGAAATCGAGGTTCTCGCGCTTGGCGCCGCCGTCGAGAGATCGCAGTTCAAGCTCCAGTTTTTTGCGGAAATGCTCGCAAATCTCCCTTTTCACTTCGGGTTTGGCGGTGGCGGTGAGGCAAAGCACCGGCGCCTGATAGCCTCCCTGCTGAGCGGTTTTCTCCTGGATGAAACGCGCGATGTAGCGGTAGTCGGGGCGAAAATCGTGGCCCCAGCGCGACAGGCAATGCGCCTCGTCGAGCACCCAGAGCCCGACTTCGCGCTGTTCGAGCCTGCGCCGCACCGCTCTCGAGCGCAATTGCTCCGGCGAAAGCAGCACGATTCCGGCATCGCCCATGGCCACGGCATCGAGGGCTTTGTGACGCTCGGGCATCGAGAGCTGGCCATTGATCGTGAAGCAGCAGCCAATGCCACGCTTTTCCAGGCTCGTCACCTGATCGGCCATCAGCGCCACGAGTGGCGAAATCACCACGGTCAAGGCGCCGGTCTTGTCGTAGCTCGAAAGCGCGGGAATCTGGTAGCACAGCGACTTGCCCGTTCCCGTCGGCAGGATTCCGAGCACGTGCTCGCCAGCCATGACGGCTTCGACGATGGCCTGCTGCATCGGCTTTCCGCTTGCGGCGTGTTTCGGCTCGGGGCGGTAGGAAGAGAATCCGAACCAGTGCTCGAGCTGCTTGCCGGAGTCGTGATTCTCGCGGCACCAACTGCAGTCGGCTTGCTGGCAGGCGCGATCGCGCAGGCGGCGCACGAGTTCGACCGACTCGGGCACAGCGTGCCGAACCCAGGGAGGCATCACCGAATTGCCGCCAGCGACCGAAAGCCAGGCGAGCGCGTAGGCGAGGGGCCAGCCCGGGCATTGCCCTGAGTCGAGGGCTTGCCCGTTTGCGCGCGATGCTTCACGCTCGGCGCTGCTTGCTGCGGTTGCCGCCTGCCAGCGGGGGCATTGCAGTTCATCGATGATTTGCTTGCCTGCGCTGGTACACGATATTCCGTCGAGCCGTCGGCCGATGGCCTGCCTGGCCTCGGTTTCGCTCGGCAGGGGAGCGCCGCGAACCGCCGCGAAAAATGCGTCAAAGCCCCGGCCATGGGCGCCGCTCGCAGTCAGCCAGTGCCAGGCCGCGAGCAAGTCCTGATCGGCTTCGCGGAATTTCGCGAACTGCTTTTGCAGCGCGTTGAGGCAAAGCCGCGAATCGAGTTCCGGGTCGTTTCTTTGCTCCCGGCAGAGTCCTGCGTCCTTGTAGTGCTTGACGAGCCTATGATACGGATGCTGCGGAAAAGCTAGGGGGTTGAGCCACAAGGTGTCGAGCACGGGGAGTTCGAGCAGTTGCAGCTCCGGCGCAGCCCTGCGCAGGTGCGGCAGGTCGAAGGCGATCAGGTTGTGGCCAACGAGAAAGTCCGGGCCTTCGGCGAAATGGTCGAGCTTTTGCCAGTCGGCCTCGCCGATCGTGCTGCCGAACTTGCGAGGCAAAGCCGTCCCGCAGGCGGAGCGCACCGCAGCGAAGGCCTCAATGCGTTGGTTCTTTCCCACCTGCACTTCGAGGTCGAGGGCCAGGCAGGAAAAAGGCAACTCGGCGAATTCTCCGGATTGTTCGGATTTGCTCATCGATGTCTTGCGCCCCGAATCCCTTTGGGGCACGCGCGCAGGCGTGCCTGGAACACTGGCTATCGCTTGCCTTTCGCCTGGGGCTCGCCGAATTCCGCGAGCAATTGCAGGCTGCGTTCGTGGAGGAAGCCGTCCCAGACGTGCCGAACCGGCAGTTCCCGTGAATTCTGCAACAACTGCCTCGCGCGCTCGCCGTGGCGGCGCTTGCTCAGCAGCAGCAGCGCGTACGCCGATTCGGTTTGCACGACTTTTTCGTTGCTGCCGTGTTCGAGGGCGATGTCGATATGCTTGAGCGCCTCGGTGCTCGAGGCGCGGAACAGCAGGCGCGCGAAAAGGCCAGCCTTGTCGAGGGCCTCGGCGTGCCACATCGCGATTCCGAGGTGCGCCACCGGCGATTCGGGGTCGAGCTCGACCGCAGTCTCGACGGCGTCGCGAACTCGCCATACATAGCGATTGCCAAGCATCTCGACGACTCCGACGACCTGGGCATAGCGCCCCATGGCGTGGGAAAGTTGCAAGTGCGCGTTGATGTTGCCCGGATCGAGCTCGACCGATTCGATTCCGTACTCGGTGGCGCGGGCAAAAATCTCTTCCTGCTCCTTCCCGGTCGCGATGTGGAAGCCATGCACCGCAAGCGATTCGGCAGCGAGGGCGTATCCGTCGGAGCTGCCGAGCCTTGCGGCGATGTCCGCAGCCTCGATAAATCTGCCTTGCTCCCAGGCAAGGCGAGCCGCTTCGAGGCTTTGGGCGTGGAACGAGGCGCCCGCCAGGCAGGCGGTGGCGAGCAGGGCGAGCCGCAGCAGCCGGGGAATCCTCAGGGGCCTGATCTTGCAGTCAGGTGAGAACATATTCAATGACGAACTTCGAGCCGTAGAAACCGGTCACGAGCAAGGCGAAACCGGTCAGGGTTCCGCGAACCATCGTCGTGCCACGCCAGCCGAGCCGGTGATGCCCCCAAAGCAGCACGGCAAAGCTGAGCCACGCGAGCACGGTGAAGAAGCTCTTGTGGATTACGCCGTCGAGGCGCCATGCGTCGTCGATGAAAAAAACTCCGGCGATAATCGCAAAACTGAGTAGCGCCTGTCCAGCCCAGAGCAGTTCGAGCAGGAAGCTTTCCATGTCCTGCAAAGGCGGCAGCTTTGCCAGCAGCCCGCCGGCCTGGCCACGCTTGAGCTGCTGGTTCTGCCACGACAGCAGGACCGCCTGCAAGGCGGCGATGGAAAGGAAGCCGTAGGCGAGCACTGAAAGCAGCACGTGGCTTCCCGAGCCGAGGTCGAGCCGGGTGCTGGGCAGGTTGCCGCCGATCATCAGTGACAGCACGATGGTGACGATCGCCAGCGGAAACAGCCCGAGCAGCAGGTTCTGCAACGGCTTGCGCAGGCTCGAGCCCAGCGCCAAGGCGGCAATCGCCAGCGCGATCAGGGTGCTGCTTTGCGCAATGCCGAAATGATAGCCATCGGCCTGGCGGACGACTCCATAAGTGCTGACCGCGTGGGCGAGCACCGCAGCCAGCCCCAGGCAGGCGGCGAACACGGCAACATCGGCGTCGCGCCGCAGCCGCTGCCATTGCAACACACTCGCCAGCGCATAGCAGGCGATGGCGATGACCCCGGCAACAGTGCTTGCTTCAGACATGCGCTCCTTGACAACCTCGCGTCAACCCGAACGAAAAGTGTCGCACAAGTTGCGCCACGATTGAAGCGCTTTTTGCCAATATCACTGCCGCTCAAGGGAGGGAGTGATTTGTGGCGATGCGCGAGCCGGAACCGTTGCCTCCGAGTGATCTGACGATGCCGAGCTGGATTCCCCAGTGGGCGGGTTCCAAGGCGTTGGCGCGGTGGGTCATTTCCATTTGCAGCTTCCAGGCGCCTTCGTATTCGAGGGCCAGGCCGGCTTCCCGGGAGGCGCCCGAGTCGCGCCATACTGCGGAGGGCTGGAGGCGCTGGCCGGATTCGCCGACGAGTCCGTAGCCGATTCGTGTTTCGAAGGTCAGAACGTTGGCGGCAGTGTTGACTGCGCCATTCGGGGTGGTGAGCGAGCGCATTCGCTCTTCGCCCCAGAGTGCGTTGTCAGTATTGCCGGTTGCGGCGATGCCGTTCATTGCACCTGTGGCGCCCATGCTGGCGATGCTGCCCATGCCAAGGCCGCCGGAGTGGCCCCAGCTCGGGGCGAACGAGAAGCTCAGGCCCGAGCCGTTCTGGCGGGCGCGCCAGTCGAGGTTCGCTGCGAGGGAGCGCTCGCTGTAG
>RKSA01000071.1 GCA_007571115.1 Gammaproteobacteria bacterium | reverse complement strand
GTGAAGTTCTTCGGGTCGCCCTTGTGCGGCGTGGCGGTCAGCAACAGGATGTGGTCGGCGCTGTCGCGCAGAATTTCGCCAAGTTTGTAGCGCAAGCTCTTGCGGGTCTCGTCGCTGGCCGACATTCGGTGCGCCTCGTCCACAATCACCAGATCCCAATGCGCCTGTTTGAGCCCGGGCAGAATCTCGGTCCGTTTCGCCAGATCCAGCGAGGTGATGATCCGCTTCTGCTCCATCCACTGGTTGACGCCGAACTGCTCGCGAATGTCGCCGCCCTTGAGAATCAGGAATTTTTCATCGAATTTTTCCTTGAGCTCGCGCTGCCACTGGAAGGCCAGGTTAGCCGGACAGACGACGAGAATCCGCTCGGCCAGCCCGCGCAGCTTGAGTTCGCGAATCAGCAGCCCGGCCATGATCGTCTTGCCGGCACCGGCATCGTCGGCGAGCAGGAAGCGCACCGTGGACAGCTTGAGCAAGTGTTCGTAGACCGCCTCGAGCTGGTGCGGAAGCGGGTCGACCCGGGAGATCGACAGCCCGAAAAACGGATCGAATTCGTGGGCGATTCCAAGGGCATGGGCTTCGAGGCCGAGCCGCAGCAAGCGGCCATCGCCATCGTAGGAGAATGCGGAACTGGTGATCTCGAGCTGTTCGAGCTCTTTCGACGAGAGCACATACTTGCTGAAACGCTCGCTTTTCGTGCCGACCAGGCCGACAGCCCAAGCTCCCGCGCCGCTGTGGTCCACGGTCTCGACGCGCATCGGCTCGTTGAACAGAGGGCCTGTCAATACCTGCCCTTTACCAATGGGCGCGGTGTCATTCATGCAAGCACCCGTGTGCCGTTCCGAACAGGTCTGACTGCATGGATTTTCCCGATCGTTTCCGCCGCCGACGTCGGCGCACGATAGCTTGTTCGGCGCAGTCCTGGCAAGTTGCCCGACGAAAATGGCGATGGTTGCCATTTTTGCTGCTGACGGGCCTGTGCCAAGCCAGGCGCCATCGCTTGCAAGCTGATCGTTGGCTGGGGTAATGTCGGGCTTTTCGCGGCCTTGGTTTTGGTCGCGGTGGTTGTGGCAAACGGGGGCGGCTTGCTTGTGAAATTTTCCTCGCGATCACTGGTGCGCTTGGTGTCGGCCTTGCTCGTGCTGCTTGCGGCTTCCGTGGCGGTTCGGGCTCAGGGCCAGGCTCAGGGCCAAGTCGGCGCCGAGGGCCAAGCTCAGAACCAGGTTGAAGCTCAAGCTCAAGCCCAGGCTCAGGCCCAAGTCGAAGCTCAAGCTCAGGGCCAGGCCGAGGCGCAGCAGGGCGAGCCGGTGCGGATTGGCTTCATTGATCCGCTTTCGGGGCCGTTCGCTTCGATCGGCACGAGTGCGCTGCTGCTGCTCGAGTTCAGCGCCGACTATCTGTTCAACTCCCGGGGCGGGATTCTTGGCGGGCGCGCGATCGAGATCGTGCCGTTCGACAACCAGCAAAGCCCCACCGAGACGCAGCTCCAGTTCCGCCGCGCCGTCAACGAAGGCCTGCACTTCATTTTCCAGGGCAATAGCTCGGCGGTGGCGAACGCGCTTGGCGCTGCGGTCACGAGGCATAACCGGCGCAATCCCGGCGAGGAGGTCGTGCATCTCAACTATGCTGCGGTGGATCCGGCGCTGACCGAAGAGAATTGCAGCTTCTGGCATTTCCGCTTCGATGCCCATGCAGTGATGAAACTCGAGGTGCTCACCGATTTCATCGCCAGCAGCGAGAGCGTCAAGAGCGTCTACATCATCGGCCAGGACTACTCGTTCGGCCATGTGGTCGCGCAAACCTCGGAAAGGCTGCTGGGCGAGAAGCGCCCCGACATCGCCATCGTCGGCAACGAGCTGCATCCGATCGGCCAGGTCAAGGACTTCACTCCCTACGTGACCAAGATCGTCGCCTCGGGCGCCGATGCGATCATCACCGGCAATTTCGGCGCCGACATGGTTGCGCTGGCGCGCTCGGTCATCGATGCCGGGCTCGACATCCCCATCTACACGTTCTACGCCGCCTACGACGGCATCACCGCAACCCTCGGCGCCGACGGCAAGGACCGCATCTACCTCGTACACAGCGACTCGGGGAATCCCTTCAGCACCGAGGAGCGCAGGCAGTTCCACCTCGCCTTCAAGGCGGCGCACCCGGATCGCGACGTCACCCAGCCTCGCCTGATGAACGCGCTTTCGATGCTCGTCAAGGCCATGGAGGAGAGTGGCGGAACCGACCCATACGAAGTCGCGCTGGCCCTCGAGGACATGCGCTTCAGCACCTTGCGCGGCGAGCAGATCTGGATGCGCGGCAGCGACCATCAACTCATGCAGGCCTTGCACATCCTGGTGATGACCGACGAGAACATCGAGTTCGACGCCGACAATTCGGGCTTCGGCCTCTACGCCGAACACGTCGTGCCAGCGGCACAGACCGTGCTGGAAACGGGCTGCGAAATGAAGCGCCCCCGGCGCTGACCGGGGAAGCTAGCGGCCGATGCCGGAAATTCTCGTATTCGCGACCTTGAATGGCCTCGTCACCGGGCTGTTGCTGTTCATGCTCGCGAGCGGCCTGACCGTGATCTTCAGCATGATGGGCGTGCTCAATTTCGCCCATGCCAGCTTCTACATGCTCGGCGCGTATTTCGCGTACTCGATCAGCCTCTGGTTCGGCTACTGGACCGGGCTGATCGTCGCTCCATTGCTCGTCGGCGCACTTGGCGCCCTCGTCGAGCGCTACGGGCTGCGGCGCGTGCATCAACAGGGCCACGTCGCCGAACTCGTGTTCACTTTCGGCCTCGCCTTCCTCATCGAGGAGGCGGTGCAGTTCTTCTGGGGGCCCGAAACGAGGAACTACCAGGCGCCGGAATTGCTCGACTTTCCGCTGTTCACGCTGTTCGGCCAGGAGTTTTCGGCGTATCGCGGCTTCATGCTGGCGATCTCGATGAGCATTTTCCTCGGCCTCTACCACACGCTCACGCGCAGCCGCGTTGGCCTCGTCATCCAGGCGGCGATCACCCATCCGCAGATGACCGCGCAGCTCGGCCACAACGTGCCGCTGATCTTCACCATGGTGTTCGGCGTCGGCACGGCGCTGGCGGGGCTCGCCGGAGTGATCGCCGGACCGGTGCTGACGACGTTCCCCGGCATGGCGCTGGGGCTTGGCAGCATCGTTTTCGTCATCGTCGTGATCGGCGGGCTCGGCTCGCTGCAAGGCGCCCTGCTCGCCTCGCTGCTGATCGGGCTCTTGCAGTCCTACGCGATCGCCGCCGATGTTGGCGTTCCCGACTTGCTCGCGATGCTCGGCGTCGAATTTCCAGGCGACCATCCCCTCGATGACCTCTGGACGCTGCATCTGGCCCAGGTCGCTCCGGTGCTGCCCTTCCTGCTCCTCGTGCTGGTGCTGGTGTTTCGCCCGAAGGGCCTGCTGGGGAAACGCGAATGAGCAAGACGCTGAAGGCGAAAGCGGGGCTGTGGGGAGGCTATCTCGCGGTCTTGCTGCTGCTGCCCCAGTGCTTCGATTCGCTGCTGGCGATCTCGATCCTCAACCAGATGACGATCGCGATCATCTTCGCGCTGAGCTACAACATGCTGCTCGGCCAGGGGGGCATGCTGTCGTTCGGCCACGCCGTCTATTTCGGGCTTGGCGGCTTTCTCGCGGTACACGCGCTGTTGCTGATGGAACGCGGCAGCGCCTCGTTCCCGATCGTCTTCATCCCCTTGCTCGGCGGCTTGACGGGCCTGCTCGCCGGAGTGTTCGTCGGCAGCTTCTCGACTCGCAAGGCAGGAACGACGTTCGCGATGATCTCGCTTGGCATCGGCGAGCTCGTGGCAGCATCGTCGTTGATCCTGGCGCGCTTTTTCGGCGGCGAGGCCGGGATCAGCGGCGACCGCACGTTTGGCCCGCCGCTGTTCGGAATCGAGTTCCTGCGCGATGTCGAGATCTACTACCTCGGCGCCGGCTGGACATTCCTCGCAACGCTGTGCATGTACCTGTTCACCAGGACGCCAGCGGGACGAATGGCGAATGCCGTTCGCGACAACCCCGAACGCGCCGAGTTCATCGGCTACAGCGCGCGCTGGGTTCGCTTCATCTCGTTCTGTGCAGCCGGTGCCTTCGCTGGGATCGCCGGCGGACTGTTCGCGCTCAACTACGAGTTTCTCACCGACGAGAACCTGAATCTGGCGACTTCGGGGCGGGTGCTGCTGATGGCCTACATCGGCGGGCTCGGTTTCTTCATCGGCCCGATCATCGGCGCGGTGCTGCTGACCTTGATGAACTTCCTGCTCAGCAACTACACCGAACTGTGGCTGCTCTACCTCGGCATCGTGTTCGTGCTGACGGTGCTGTTCCTGCCTCGCGGCTGCGCGGGTTTCGTCATGATGCATGAAAGCGCCTGGCGGCGCGGCACCTTGCATTTGCTCGCACTGCCGTACCTGCTCACGGGGCTGCCGGCGCTGCTGTTCGTGCTTGCTGCGGTCTGCCTGGCGGAACTGTCCCACGCCACGGGGCCGACTTTGCATTATCTCGGCCTGAGCCTGGCCCGGGACTCGGCACTGGCCTGGGCCGGGCCGGCCTTGCTCGCAGCAGTTGGCTGGATCCTGACCGCAAGATCCTTGCCGCGCCTGCGCGAAGCCTGGGAGCGGGCGAACGCTGCCGAGCCGGAGCGGCGCACATGAGCATCCTGTCGCTGCGCGGCCTGCGCAAGAATTTCGGCGCGAGCGAAATCATCTGCGGTGTCGACCTCGACTTCGAGGCCGGCGAGAAACACGCGATCATCGGCCCCAACGGCGCCGGCAAATCGACGCTGTTCCACCTCGTCAGCGGCAAGTGTGCGCCGAGCGCCGGCGAGATCCGCTTCCGGGGCCGCGCGATCGGCGGCCTGCCCCCCTATCGCATCAACCGGCTCGGGATCGCTCGCAGTTTCCAGGTGAGCAACATCTTTCCGCGCCTGAGCGTCTACGAGAACATTCGCTGCGCACTGTTCTGGACTTCGGGCTGCGGGTATTCGTTCTGGCGCCTCGTTGACGGCCAAGGCGCGCTGCACGACCGCACCGAGCAAGTGCTCGAACGAATCGGCCTGGCCGGCAAGGCCCAGGTTCCCGCAGGAGCGATCGCCTATTCCGAGCAACGCGCGCTCGAGCTCGGCATGGCGGTCGCCGGCGATGCCGAACTGGTTCTGCTCGACGAGCCCGTCGCCGGAATGAGCCGCAGCGAAGCCGAAAACGCCGTGGAGCTGATTCGCAAGGTCACCGCAGGCAAGACTCTGGTGCTCGTCGAGCACGACATGAACATCGTTTTCGACCTTGCCGAGCGGATCAGCGTGCTCGTGTACGGCAAGATCATCGCCAGCGGCACTGCCGAGCAGATTCGCGCCGATTCGCGAGTGCGCGAAGCCTACCTCGGCGAGGCCTGCCATGCTTGAGCTCAGCGGCCTGCACGCCTGGCATGGCAAGAGCCATGTGCTGCAAGGAGTCGAGCTCGAGGTCGGCCGGGGCGAGATCGTCAGCCTGCTCGGGCGCAACGGCGCCGGCCGCTCGACGACGCTCAAGGCGATCATCGGCGAAGTCGAGCCCCATGGCTCGATCGTGTTCAGGAACAAGCAGATCGCCGGGCGCAAAAGTTTTGAGATAGCCCGGCTCGGCCTCGGCCATGTGCCGGAAAACCGGCAAGTCTTTCCCGGCCTGACGGTGCGCCAGAACCTGTTGCTGGGGATGAAGCCGGGCGCTGCTGCGGGGCGCTGGAACATTGCCGAGCTATTCGCCATGTTTCCCTTGCTCGCGGCGCGCGCCGAGACGCCAGGCGGGGTGCTCAGCGGCGGCGAGCAGCAGTTGCTGAGCATGTGCCGGACCTTGATGGGCGACCCGGAAATGATCCTGATCGACGAGCCCACCGAGGGCTTGGCGCCGAAACTCGTCGAGCAAGTTGGCAACTTGCTGCTCGAAATCGCCGCTCGCGGCGTTGCCATCCTGCTCGTCGAGCAGAAACGCAACATCGCCATGCGCATCTCGCAGCGGCTCTACGTCATGGGCCATGGCCAGGTCGTCTGGGAGGGCAGCCCCGATTCGCTGGCCCGGGCCGACGCCGTCCGCGCCGAGTGGCTCGAGGTCTAGCCGCCGGCCAAAGTGAGAATTGGGCATTTTTCCGCTATGCTGTGGTTTTTCCATCGGAGGCAAGTTCATGGGCAAAATCCTGTCGCGATCGCTCTTGGCTGGAGTCATTGCCGCTGCGGCTGCGGCGCCGGCCCTGGCCTGGGATTCGGTCGGGCACCGGGTCAGCGCCCTGGTCGCGAACGAATATCTGGAGCCCGAAGCGCGGGCCGCGCTGATCGGCATCCTGCGCGAGCATCCGCGCTTCGATGAGGATTTCCTCGATCAGGTTCCGTCGTTCATTGACGTCGACGATCAGCGTGAATTCGAGGGCTGGCTACTCGGCCAGGCGGCGTTCTGGCCCGACATCGCTCGCGGGCTGCCAAGCGGCGAGCGCGACCGCTACCATCGCGGCAACTGGCACTACATCGACGGCGCCTGGCTGCGCGGCGCAGCCACGGAGCAAGGCAACAACTATGCAGGAATCGCTCCCCTCCCCTCCATCAGCGGAATCGATGCCAAGTCGATCAGCGCGGAAGCCGAAGTCGACAACATCGTGCTCGCTCTCGACTACAACATGGCGCTGCTGAGCGATCAGGCGGCCGAACCTGGGCGTCGCGCGGTCGCGCTTTGCTGGATCCTGCACCTGGTCGGCGACATTCACCAGCCCTTGCACACCGGCTCGCTCCATTCGGCGCGGCTGTTCGATTCAGGGGATGCTGGCGGCAACGGCATCGATACCGATCATGGCAACTTGCACGCGACCTGGGATCGCGCCTTGCGCGAGCAGGGAATCCTTGCCAGCGTCGAGGCGATCATCGCAGCCCAGCGCTCCCTCGACTGGGAGGCCCTCGAATCCGAACCCCTCGACTGGACGGCATGGATGGCCGAAAGCCGCGAACTCGTCACTTCGGTCGTCTACACCGAAGCGATGTTGCGCGAAATTCTCGAGGCCGAGGCCGAGTACCGCCCCATGCGCGAAATCGAGTTGAGCGAAGACTACCTCGACGATATGCGCCAGATCGCCGAGCAACGCCTCGGGCTCGCTGGTGCGCGAATCGCCCTGCTTGCCAATTCATCGCTCGCGGCTGCGCCGCAGCAGGCCGCAGCGGACTGAATGCCGCTGCGGCGTCGGCGCGGCCTGCCCGGTTTTCGCTGGATTGCAGATCCTGGCAAGCTAGGCTTTCCCGGCTTGCAGCGCGGCCTCCTCGGCAGGCTCGGCAGATCGGCGGCCAGCGACCAGCAGCAGCAAGTTGCGCACCAGCCGGGGGCCATCGCCGTTCGCCAGACTCATGATCGACTCGGGATGGAATTGCACTCCCCATAACGGCAGCTCGCGATGTTCCACCGCCATGACTTCGTCATCCGCGGCTCGCGCCGTGACTTGCAAGCAGTCGGGAACGGCTGCGGCGGCGAGGGAATGGTAGCGCCCGGCGGAGAATGATGCGGGAATGCCGGCGAACAGCTCGCTGCCTTGATGCGAGATCATCGATTGCTTGCCGTGCATGGGAGTCGGCAATTGCCGCAATTCGCCGCCGCAATGCTCGACGATTCCTTGCAGGCCGAGGCAAACGCCGAAAACCGGGATGCCTTTTTCCAGCGCGAGGCTGATCGTCGCGGCCATGTCGAAGCGTTTCGGTTCGGACGGCCCGGGGGACAGCACGAGCAGGTCGAAGTCCTCGCGCCTCAGGCAGGCCCGCGCAGCTTCGGCGCGCAAGGTCGACAGTTGCGCTCCGAGGCGGCGGAAGCAATCGCCAAGGCTATGCACGAACGAATCTTCGTGATCGACCATGAGCACGCGCAGATGCGCGAACTCGGGCCGCGTTGGGCAGTCCGGCGGCGCCGCCATGGCCTGCACGGGAACTCCGAGCGCCTGCATCAGGGCTCGTGCCTTGAGGCGCGTTTCCTGCTCCTCGGCTTCGGGATCGGAATCGGCGAGCAGGGTTGACCCGGCGCGAACTTCGGCGATGCCATCCTTGATGCGAATCGTGCGCAAGGTCAGGCCGGTATTGAGGTTGCCATCGAAGCCGAGCTGGCCGATGGCGCCACCGTACCAGCCTCGCGGCGATTTCTCGTGCTTTTCCAGATACTGCATGGCAGCCAGCTTGGGTGCGCCGGTGGCGGTTACCGCCCAGGCGTGAGAGAGGAAGCCATCCAGAGCGTCGAAGCCTTCCTGCAACTCGCCCTTGACGTGATCGACGGTATGGATCAGGCGCGAATACATCTCGATCTGGCGGCGACCGGCAACGCGTACCGAGCCTGGCACGCAGACCCGGGCCTTGTCGTTGCGATCGACATCGGTACACATCGAAAGTTCCGACTCCTCTTTCTCCGAGTTGAGCAGCTTGCGCACCTGTTCGGCGTCGCTCAAGGCGTCACCGCCGCGAGCGATCGTTCCCGAGATCGGGCAGGTCTCGATGCATCGGTTCTCGACCCGGACGAACATTTCCGGCGACGCTGACACGAGATACTCGTTCTCGCCGAGATTCATCAAGGCGCCGTATGGCGCAGGATTGGTTTCGGCGAGACGTTGGAACACCTGGGCCGGGCTATCCTTGCACGGGGCGAAGAAGGTCTGGCTGGGAACGACCTCGAACAGGCCGCCGCGACTGAAATGCCGCTTCGCCCTGGCGACTCCAGCGGCGTATTCGCCGGGGTCGTGATCGCATTGCCGCTCGACATCGATCGCCGGCAGGAACGGCACTGCCGCGACGCTGCGCTTGAGCCCGCCGGTGGTCTCGCCGTGGCGTTCGCTGCCGCGTCGGCGGCAGATGAATTCGTAGTTGCGCGCCAGCGCGTATCCGAGCCGATGGTCGGCAACGAGGATGCGGTCGGGCAGATAGAGCAGCAGCTCGCGATCGGTCGAATCGCGTTGCTGCTGGCGTTCGATGTCCTCGAACTGAAAGGCGAGGTCGTAGCCGAAGGCGCCATACAGGCCAAGGAAGCGGTCTGCCGGGCAGTGGAACCAGCCGATAATCGCGCGCAACAGCGAAAACACGCCGTGCTGGCGGCTGCGCTGCTCTTCGCTGAAGCCTTCTTGCGGGGGGCGAATCTCGGCTTCGAGCAGCGATTCGCTGCAGTCCAGCGCCGCCACGGCCTCGCAGCCGCTCAGCGCGCGCTCGACTTCGCCAAGCAGGATTTCGCCGCGGCGATTAAGCGCCTCGACCGCAAGTTGCCGGCCTCGACCGGTGAGGCGCAATGGCGGATTGACGAATCCGATGTCCCAGCGCGTGTAGCGGCCCGGATATTCGAAACCCGAGCGCAACAGCGCGCCGGGCGAGTGGTCGAGGGATTCGGCAAGCTCGTCGATCGCCGTCGCATAATCGAGCGGCTCTACCGACAGGTGGACATGCACGCCGCCAGCGGTCTGGCGCCGATACTGCTTGCCGGGCTGCAAGGTCAACGCTTCGTTCATTTCCATCACGGGCTCCTCGGGCTTGGCTGCCGGCGCCGTGGCTGGAACTGACGTGAATGGGAAGGAAACAGACAGGCCGCCACAACTCCGGGCGGCCGGTGAAGAATTACTCTGAATTCTTCCGGCAGCCCTCGTCGGTAAACTGCCAGAAGAAATATCGCTTCGTGTTCATGGCGGCGATCATGCCGCCATCGAGGAACGATGTCAAGCTCAGGGAGGGGTATCCCCTGCCGCGCCGACGGAAACGAACCCTCCCTCGAGCAACTGGTCCCTGACCCTGAAGAAACGCTCTCGCACCTCCTCGATTTCGGCGTCGCGCTGGAGCAGCGCTTCGCGTACCTGGACATTGTCCTCGGCCCTGAGCGAGAACATCGTCTCGCGGTTGGCGTCCACCGTCTCGCGCAGGCTGCTCTCGAAAGATGTCATCCTGGCGCCCATGCTGTTCTCGAAGGACGCCATCCGGCCACCCATACCTTGCTCGAAGGAGGTCATCCTGGCGCCCATGCTTTCCTCGAAGGAGGTCATCCTGGCGCCCATGCTTTCCTCGAAGGAGGTCATCCTGGCACCCATGCTTTCCTCGAAGGAGGTCATCCTGGCGCCCATGCTTTCCTCGAAGGAGGTCATCCTGGCATCCATGCTTTCCTCGAAGGACGTCATCCTGGCATCCATGCTGTTCTCGAAGGAGGTCATCCTGGCATCCATGCTGTTCTCGAAGGAGGTCATCCTGGCATCCATGCTTTCCTCGAAGGACGTCATCCGGGCGTTGAAAAGAATTGTCTGGATGGTCATGATGGCGACCAAGGCGCTGAACATGCCAGTGGCAATGATGAGAGCGTCCTTGTTGCGGGCGATGAACCCCGGCGCCTCCGCCGGTTCAGGCTGGTTTGCAGAATTTTGCATGTCGTTCCTCCAAGTTTGGGAAACGCAGCCCGACGAGCCCGACCGGGCCCCTCGGGCCGCGACCGGATCACGATGACGAGACATTCGCCATCGCTCACGAACCCATGATACTGCAATGCAATATAGTTTGGAAACGACGAAGGGGTTAGGACGAGAAAGAAAAAAACTGGCGGAGCGAGGTCAGTCGAGAGCGACGATCGTCTTGCCGAAGTTCTGGCCTTGCATGAGGCGGCTGAACGCTTGCGGGGCGTTTTCGAGGCCGTGGCTGAGGTCTTCGCGTTGCCCGATGCGACCGGCGCGAAGCAATGGCAGGCACTCGCGCAGGTATTCCTCGCGTCGGTGATCGTAGTCGTACACAACGAGGCCCGTGACGCTGGCGCGGCGCGCGATCAGCAAACCTGGCGGCGGGCCTGGGCTGCGTTCGCTGCGGTTGTATTCGGCCATCAGGCCGCAAAGCACGATGCGACCGCGCAGCGCGAGGCGCTCGCAGACGGTCTGCAACAGCTCGCCGCCGACCAGGTCGAAATAGACGTTGACGCCTTCGGGGCAAAGCTCGCTCAGGCGTTCGCCGATATCCTCGGCGTTGCGGTTGATGCAGGCGGCGACACCGAGCCGCTCCCGGGCGTAATCGCATTTTTCCGCCGAGCCGGCGATGCCGATCACCGTCGCGCCGCGAATCGCGCAGAACTGCGCCGCAGCCGAGCCGACCGCTCCGGTCACCGCTGGAATCAACACGCGGTCCGCCGCGCCGACTCCCGCCTGCCAGACCATTCCAGCCCAAGCGGTGAGACCGGTCATGCCGAGCATCGACAAGGCATACGATGGCGGGTCGATGTCAGCGCTGAGCAACTCGACCTGATCGGGCGAATGGGCCGAATATTCCTGCCAGCCGCCCTGGCAGCGCACCAGCCGCCCCGGCGCGAGGGCAGCGGAATCCGAAGCGACGATTTCGCTGACCGTCTCGCCACGCATGACCTCGCCGGGAGCGATGGCGCCCGAGGTGTGGCGACCGGCGATCTGGCTGCGCATGTACGGGTCGAGGGAAAGGTAGCGGGCCCGGCAAAGCAAGCCGCCAGCAGGGAGCTCGGGAATGGCGGCTTCGCGCAATTCGAAGTCGCTGGCGGCGGGAACTCCCTGGGGCTGCTGCCTGAGAACGACTTGCCGGTTGCCTTGCATCGCCGCAGCTCCCTCGCAAAAGCGCCTTGCTAGAGGTCGTCCGCAGTCAATCCGACTTGCAGCCAGCCGAGGTTGATGCCGATGCGGCCAGCGCCGGGATTGGCCCAGGAATAGGCGACGGTCTTGCCCGTTGCGGAATCGAGAATGCCGAGCTTGAGCAC
>RKSA01000087.1 GCA_007571115.1 Gammaproteobacteria bacterium | reverse complement strand
TTCCAGCCGGTGGCGTGATACGTCTTGCCGAAGGAGAACACCGCGAAACTTCGCTCGCGCAGTTCCTCGTGGGCAACGACGCTGGCATGGCCGAGCCCGTCGAATGTCATGTGCTCGTAGACTTCATCGGCGAGCACCAGGATGTTGCGGCCTCGAACGAGATTGGCGAGGTGGTCGAGGTCTTCCCGGCGCAATAGCGCCCCGCAAGGATTATGCGGACTGTTGATGACGATCAGGCGAGTGCGGCTGCTGATGCTCGCGGCGGTCAATTCCCAATCGATCGCATAGCCGGGCAAGGTCAATGGCAGCCGCACCGCCCTGCCGCCGGCGAGCTGCACTGCGGGTTCGTAGCAGTCGTAGGCGGGGTCGAACAGGATCACTTCGTCGCCGGGGTGGACAACGGCCTGCACCGCGTCGAACAACGCTTCGGTGGCGCCCGAAGTGATGGTGATGCCCGTTTCCGGGTCCGGGCTGAAGCCGTAGAGCGATGCGACCTTTTCCGCGATGCGTTCGCGTAGCGAGGCAACTCCCGCCATGGGAGGATACTGGTTGCAGCCGCCGTTGAGGCGTTCGGCGACGAGCTCGCGCAGGCGCTGCGGGCAATCGAAGTCAGGGTAGCCCTGGGAGAGATCGATCGCCCCATGTTCCGCCGCCATGCGCGACATGACGGTAAATATGGTCAGGCCGGCTTGCGGCAGCTTGCTGATCAAGTTCCTCTCCTGGGGGCGTCGCGTCGGCCTATTCGCCTTCCTGCAGCCAGGCATTCAGTTCGATGACGTCCTGGGGAGTCAGGATTCCTGCCGCCTGTTTCAGCAGCAGGCTGTCGATCACGTAGTTGTAGCGTGCATCGGCATAGGCCCGCAGCGCGCGGTAGAGGATCTCCCGCGCGCGCAGCACCTCGACGATGTTGCGCGTTCCCACTTCGGCGCCAAGCTCGGTCGCTTCGAGGGAACTTTGCGCTGAAGTGATCGATTGCTGCCGCTGGTCGATCACGAGCACGTCGGTTGCGACCCGGCGATAGGCGTTGCGGATGTTCTGTGTCAACTGCCGCCGCGTCAGCTCCAGCGACTCTTCGGCTGCCATGACATTGTACTGAGCAGCTCGTTGCCGGGAACGCAGGGTGCCTCCGCTATAGATCGGAATCGACAGATTGAGCGAGAGCTGCGAGCGCTCGCTGGCGCCGCCGCCGATCTGGATTCCCTGGCTGACGATCGGCTGGGTGACGAAATAGTCGAACCGCCCTGTCGCGCCGATGGTCGGCAGGCGATCCGACTTGCGCGCCTGCAAGGCCCGCCGGGACGCTTGCAGATTGAATTCAGCGGCAGTCAGGGCAAGGCTGTTCTTCATCGCCTGATCTTCCCATTCGGCGAGGCTGCCATCGACTTCGAGAATGGGAAAGTCATCGCGCAACACGTCAATTTCCGGGTGCGCCTGGCCGGTGATCGCTTCGAGCACTTCGTACTGCGAACGCAGGAAATCGGTTTGCAGAATCGTGATGTTGCGCGCCAGGTCATAGGCGGCCTGGGCATCATAGACATCGGTAATCGGCACTAGCCCCACCGCCTCGCGCTGGCTGGCCTGCTCGAGGGAGCGCTGGGCAGCCTCCTCTTCCTGAATGTTCACTTCCAGCGTGTCGCGGGCGCGCAGCACGTCGAAGTATGCCACCGTCACGCGAACGATGAGTTCCTGCTCCTGGGCGGCAAGCTGCACCGCAGCGGCGCGGTCCGCGGCGATGGCGCCTTGCAGGTTGTACCAGTTGGAAAGGTTGAGCAGGCTCTGGTTGAGGCTGATTCCCCAGTTGTGATTGTTGACTCCCCTGCTGAAGCTGTGCTCTCTCTGCAAGAGCACCCGGGAAGTCTCGCCGGTCACGGGATTGGTGATTTCGTCGTAGATGTTGCTCGGCGGCCCGCTGGTCAGGCGCGTGGTCGAAGCGCTTGCTCCCAGGTTCGGCAACAGCGCCGAGCGAGTCTGGATCATGGTTTCCCGGTTCGCCCGGTACGATGCCTCTGCCTGCTGCAACACGGGGTCGTTCTCCAAGGCGAGTTGCAGGATGTCGAACAGGTCGTTGGCATGAGTTGGCGAGCAAGTCAGACCGATGGCGAGCAGCAGGAATCGGGGCTTGATGAGGTATGTCATCGCAGGAACCTGTCTTGATAGTGAATGGATGGAAGGAAAGCCGGAACCGTTTTCTGCTCCACGACCGGGCATGATAACCTATGCGCTTGGGATTGTTCCCAGCACATGGCAAGATGCCGCCCCCCAGGAGTTCAGATGAGCGCGACCTCGGAACAGTTACAGTTCATGGAGCAAATTTCCGGGCTCGACACCGATCTTGGCCGGCATTTCCCGAATTCGAGCAAGATCCATGTTGCGGGAAGCAGTCCGGGGCTGCGCGTTCCCATGCGCGAAATCGCCCTGGCCGCGACTCGCGTGCAAAACGGCGAGGCGCCGAACCTGCCATTGCGAGTCTACGACACTTCGGGCCCCTATACCGACCCCGAAGTCGCCATCGATCTGCACCGGGGCCTGCCGCCGGTGACTGCTGCCTGGGTCGAGGCCCGCGGCGACACCGCCGAGCTGCCCGGATTCACATCGACCTATGGCCGTTCGCGCCAGACCGCCATGCACGACGCGCATCTGCGCTTCCAGCTTGCGCGCAAGCCGCGCAAGGCGCTGCCGGGCGCCAATGTCTCGCAAATGCATTATGCGCGCCGGGGCATCGTCACCCCGGAGATGGAGTACATCGCGATCCGGGAGAACCTGGCGCGGCAGCAATCTCCCGGCGAGCAAGACGGCGGCCACCATGCGGGAGAGGCTTTTGGCGCAGTGATGCCCCGCGAGATCACCCCGGAATTCGTTCGCGACGAGGTGGCGCGGGGCCGCGCCATCATCCCCGCCAACATCAATCACCCGGAAGTCGAGCCGATGGTCATCGGGCGCAATTTCCTCGTCAAGGTCAATGCCAATATCGGCAATTCGGCGGTCACGTCGTCGATCGGGGAGGAAGTCGAAAAACTCGTCTGGGCGGCGCTATGGGGCGCCGATACCGTGATGGACCTGTCAACGGGAAGGAACATTCACGAAACCCGCGAGTGGATCATCCGCAATTCCATGGTTCCCATCGGCACGGTGCCGATCTACCAGGCCCTCGAGAAAGTCGGCGGCGTTGCCGAGGAGCTGAGCTGGGAAATCTATCGCGACACATTGATCGAACAGGCCGAGCAGGGGGTCGACTATTTCACCATCCATGCCGGCGTGCTGTTGCGCCACGTGCCGCTGACCGCCAGGCGCGTCACGGGAATCGTCTCTCGCGGTGGCTCGATCATGGCGAAATGGTGCCTTGCCCACCACCAGGAGAGTTTCCTCTATACGCATTTCGAGGAAATCTGCGAGCTGATGAAAGCGTACAACGTGTCGTTCTCGCTCGGTGACGGCCTGCGGCCCGGCTCGGTCGCCGACGCCAACGACGCGGCCCAGTTCGCCGAACTCGAAACGCTTGGCGAATTGACTCGAATTGCCTGGCGCCACGAGGTCCAGACGATGATCGAAGGCCCCGGCCACGTTCCCATGCAGTTGATCCGCGAAAACATGGAAAGGCAGCTCGAAGCCTGTCATGAAGCGCCGTTCTACACGCTCGGGCCTCTCACGACCGACATCGCGCCAGGCTACGACCATATCACCTCGGGAATCGGCGCGGCGATGATCGGCTGGCATGGCTGCGCGATGCTGTGCTACGTCACCCCCAAGGAGCATCTCGGCCTGCCCAACCGGCAGGACGTCAAGGACGGTCTCATCGCGTACAAGATCGCCGCCCATGCAGCCGACCTCGCCAAGGGCCACCCTGCGGCGCAATTGCGCGACAATGCCCTGTCCAAGGCGCGTTTCGAGTTCCGCTGGGAAGACCAGTTCAATCTTGGCCTCGACCCGGTCACCGCGCGCGAATTCCACGACGAGACCCTGCCCAAGCAATCGGGCAAGGTCGCGCATTTCTGCTCGATGTGCGGACCAAAATTCTGTTCGATGAAAATCTCCCAGGAAGTCCGCGACTACGCCGCCACCCACGGCGAGCAAGTCGAAGACGCCATCCGCCAGGGAATGGAGGAAATGGCCGGCAAATACAATCGCGAAGGCCGCCAGCTCTACCACGAAGTGTAACGCCGCTTTCCGCACTCGCCTCCTTCGCCAGCGATGCAGCAATGCAACAATGAACACAAACGCACACGAAGAGCTGAAA
>RKSA01000124.1 GCA_007571115.1 Gammaproteobacteria bacterium | reverse complement strand
GGCGGCGGGGGCGGGGCCGCTGGGGGGGAGGAATGAGAGCGAAGGCAGCGAAAGAAGCGGCCCGGTTCCCGCCACACCGGCGACGAGCAGGAAGGTGAGCACGAGATCGCGGCTGTACCACCAGATGAGAAAGACGCTCCCGCCGATGCCGAAGGCGTAGGGGAGGCGGCCGCTGAAGCGAGTCTGGGCCAGATCCTTGCGCAGCACCCGCAGGGGCGGCGTCTCGCGCAAGGCGAGCAGCGGCGGCAAGGCGAACGAAAGCAGGCAGATGAAGGCGGTCATCGCGCCGACAAGGTATGGCTGCAAGCCAGACGGCGGCAAGTCGACCTGCAAGCTCGCCTGCAAGGCGCGCAGGATTCCCATATGCACGAGATAGCCGCAAGCCGAGCCAAGCAGCACCGCGAGCGTCGCGAGCTGCAACTGGATCAGCGAATAGATCGCGCCGATGCGCCCCGAACCGCAGCCAAGGGTTTTCAGGATCGCGACATAGTCGTAATGGCGCTCGCCATAGCGCCTGGCACTGAGCGCGATCGCCAGGCCAGCGAGCAGCACGGCGAACAGCGAGCCGAGCAGCAGATAGCCTTCGGCCCGGTCGAGAGCCTCGGCGATTTCCTCGCTTTCCTCGCGCGCGTCGCGGATGCGGTAGCTGCCCTCGAAGCTGTCGCGAACCCATCGTTCGAATGCATCGAGCTGCTCGAGGTCGTCGTGGGCGAACAGCGTGCGGTAGCGGACCCGGCTGCCCGCCTGGACGACATTGGTCGCAGCGACATCGTCGCTATGCAGCATCAATCGCGGACCGGCATTGTCGACGATGCCGCCCTGGCCTCGATCAGGCTCGGTGATGATCACGGCGCCCACGGTCAATTCGGCTTCGCCGACGAACACCGGGTCGCCGACGGCAATGCCGAGCGCTGGCAAGGCTCGCGACTCGAGCCAGACCTCCCCCGGCGGCGGGCCATGGGCAACCGGCGCTCCGCGAGTGAACGGCTGCGAGGTCGTCGTCAATTCGCCGCGCAACGGGTATTCGTCGCTGACTGCCTTGGCGGAGACGAGCACGTTGCCGTGGTCCGAGAAGACCATCGAAGTGAACGACAGGGTGCTCGCGGTGCGGAAGCCGCGAACGATGGCTTCGACAGCGATTTCGGCTGGCGGCGGCTCGCGAGTGTGCAACACCCGGTCGGCCGCGAGCATGTTCGCCGATTCGAGCAAGAGCGCGCGTTCGAGCCGGTCGGTAAACAGCGCGATTCCCGTAACCGAGGTCACCGCGAGCACGAGCGAGAAGAACAGCAAGTGCAATTCGCCGCCGCGCCAGTCGCGCCACATCAGCCGCCAGGCAACGACGAACAGCCCGCGCGGGCGCAAATGCGCGGCATCAGGCATCGGCGGATTCCCCACTCTCCTCGCTGGCGATGCGCCCCGCGACGAGCTTGACGATGCGTCCGCATTCCCGGGCCAGCCGCTCATCGTGGGTTACCAGCACCAGGGTCGTGCCAAACTCGCGGTTCAGCGCGAATAGCACATCGACGACCTTGCCACCGGTGGCGGTATCGAGATTGCCGGTCGGCTCGTCGGCGAACAGCACGCTGGCCCGGGTGGCGAAGGCCCGGGCGATGGCGATGCGCTGCTGTTCGCCTCCGGAAAGCTGGTTCGGGTAGTGATGGCCGCGCTGTGACAGGCCAACACGGTCGAGCAGATCGCGGGCCTTGGCGCCAGCGCCAGGGTCGCCTTTCAATTCGATCGGCAACATGACGTTTTCCAGCGCGGTGAGGCTTGGCAGCAATTGGAAGGTCTGGAAGACGAAGCCGACGGTCCGTGCGCGCAACGAGGCGCGCTGCTCTTCGTCCATGGCGGAAAGCTTGCAGCCGTCGAGCCAGATCTCGCCGGATGTCGCGGTGTCGAGGCCCGCCATGAGGCCGAGCAAGGTCGACTTGCCCGAACCCGAGGCGCCGACGATGGCGACCGACTCGCCAGCGTCGATGCCCAAGCTGACATCTTCGAGGATGGTCAGCTCGCCTTCGCTGGTCGGTACGCGCTTGGTCAGTCCTGCAATGCGGATCATGTCTTCGCGGGCGGTTTGCCACTTGGCAAACCAGCCATTATAGTGCAATCGCGGTGTCCGCCGGTTCGGGCGCCGCAGGCAAATTCCGGGCAAGGCATGCTCCCCGGCCGGAGACGTGGCCACCTGCCAGGTTCACGAACCGGCGAGAATGCCCACGAGCTTGCCAACCTGTACGAGCAACGCGGCGGTGCCGATTCATCGCCGACCATCGCGGCACCCGAATTCGACGATCCTGGAACGTCATGAACGTGCAAGCTCCGCAAATCCTGGCCCGCAGCATCGCGCTCGCGCTCGCCCTGCTCGTGCTGCCAGCCACGGCGGCACTGGCCGGGCAACGCAATCTGCTCATCTGGGGCGACAGCCTCAGCGCTGCCTACGGCATCGAAGAGGAACAAGGCTGGGTGCATTTGCTATCGGAGCGGATCGAGCGGACATTCCCCGAATACCAGGTCATCAATGGTAGCGTCAGCGGCGAAACGACCACCGGCGGCCTCGAACGCCTGCCAGCGATGCTCGCTGCATACCGCCCCGAGCTCGTGATCCTCGAACTGGGCGGCAACGACGGACTGCGCGGCATTCCGATCGCCGCGATCCGCGCCAATCTCGGCGAGATGATCCGGCTGATCGAAGCCTCGGGAGGCAAGACCCTGCTCGCAGGCATGCGCATCCCGCCCAATTACGGCCTACGCTACACCGAGCCCTTCCACGAGAACTATTCCAGCCTCGCCGAAGAGCATCGCCTGCCGCTACTGCCCTTCCTCCTCGAAGGCATCCCGGAAACCCCCGAACTGATGCAAGACGATGGCATCCACCCAGTAGCAGAAGCCCAACCCATCATCCTGGAAAACATCTGGCCCCTGCTCGAGCCGATACTGCAGGAATTGCACTCGGTGAAACTCGAATAGCCGCGACAGCGGCGATTCAGGCGTTGCCCTTGCAGATCGCGAGATAGCGGCCGATGACGCGCTCGACGCCGTGTTCGATGCATTCGACGATCAGCGCGTGGCCGATCGACACTTCGAGGATCTGCCCGATCTCGAGGAAACGCGGGAGATTGCCGAGGTTCAGGTCATGGCCGGCGTTGACTCCGATTCCCAGGGCGGTGGCGCGAGCCGCAGCCTCGCGATACCTGCCCAATGCCGCAGCCTCGCCGGGGCCGCCGAAGGCCTGGGCGTAGGCTTCGGTATAGAGCTCGATGCGGTCGCAGCCGACCGATGGCGCATGTTCGGCCATGGCCGCCGAAGGGTCGAGGAAGAGGCTGCTGCGAACGCCGACATCGCGCAGGCGGCTCGTTGTCGCGCCCAAGAGTTCGCGATTGGCGGGAATGTCCCAGCCGTGATCCGAGGTGATCTGCCCGGGCGAGTCGGGAACCAGGGTGCATTGGGAGGGCCGCGCGTGTTCGACCAGGGCGAGCAAGTCTGGCGAAGGATAGCCTTCGATGTTGAACTCGACTTCGGGATAGTCCTCGAGCAAAGCGGCAAGTTCGTACACATCGGCACGGCGGACATGGCGCCCGTCGGGGCGCGGATGCACGGTGATGCCGCGAACGCCAAGCCCGATCAGCCGGCGCGCGAAACCGGTCACGCTGGGATAGTCGCCCCCGCGCGAATTGCGCAGCAAGGCGACCTTGTTGACATTGACGCTCAGGCGGGGCATTGACGGTCGTCATCGTCTTGCAAGAGGAAATTCTCGATTGCCGCAAGCGATGCCTCGGGCTGCTCGACGTGCAGCCAATGCCCAGCGCGAGGCAGGACTTGCAACTCGGCCTCCGGGAAAAGCCGCCCGATCAGCCCCCGGTCAGCATCGCGCCGATACTCGGACTGCTCGCCGAACAGAAACAGCGCGGGGCCGGGAAACGGCCCGAGTGTCGACGGCGCGGCGAACAAGGCCGGCAGATTCGCCTCGATCGCCGCGAGCTGCAATCGCCAGCGATACCCTCCTTCGGGCAAGCGCTCCAGATTGGTCAGCAGGAATTGCCGCAGCTCGCGGGAAGCGATCACCCGGCGCAAGCGCTCGTCGGCTTCGGCACGCGTTTCGATCTCGCCTACTGGCAGCTCGCGCAACGCAGCGAGCCAAGCATATCGCGACGAAGCCGAGGACTTCGGATATTCCACGGGAGCGATATCGACCACGACGAGCTTGCGCACTCGCTGCGGCGAATCGAGCGCAAGCTGCATCGCC
>RKSA01000136.1 GCA_007571115.1 Gammaproteobacteria bacterium | reverse complement strand
GCCATGCTGCCGATAGGCGTTCTCCCAGGACCAATCGAAGACGTACTCGCCCCAACCGTTGGTTTTGCCGTAAAGCGGCACCACTGCAAGATATTCCGCTGCATCGGCGCCGTCACATAGGGCCAGATGCTGCGGCTGCCAACCACTGGCTGCGCCAACGCAGCCCGTCGCCTCGAGGGCATGGAGAAACTCGTAGCGCATGAACGGATTGCCGGTCCCTGCGAGGGAATTCCAGGCGTCGCGACCGATCTCGGCGATCGAATCGACGAAACGGACGGCCACCGGGCGCTCGCCGGCGGCGCGCGATGCGGGACTTCCCGGAGGTTCGACATTGCCCATGTGAAATCGCTACACCGCCCCGGCCATGGCCGTCGCGTAGACCGACACGTCCGCAGCGCTCATGCCGAGCTGCCGCGCCAGATCGCGCCACCCAGCCAGAGCTGCGGAGACTTCAGCGCAGATTCGCTCCGCATCATTACCTCTCAGCCCGAAGAAAGGAGCGGCTCGATGCGCCTGGCCGAGGCTGGCGTCAGGCCCTTCCTCGCTGATCCAGGTCGTCAATTCGCGGGCTTTTTTCGCGAGCGGCAGCGGATTGAGGTCGTAGGCAGGCGCAAGCCGCCACTTGCCTTCGCCATCATGGAGGAAGCCGTGGTTGCGCAGATGGTCGTCGAGATTGCCGATCATCACGTTGAGCACGATTCGCCGCCAAAGCTCGCGCAGATCCTCGCTCGGCGCACTCGAATGCATGCGAATGCATTCGGCGATGTCGGTGTACGTCGCCACATCTCCGTCATTGAGCCGCAAAAGGCTCATGGCCGAGAGGAACGGAATGCGCCGCTCGCCGTCCCGGTCAAAACGCCGGATCAGCGCGACCGGTCTGCCAGCGACCGTTTCCAGCCGGCCTTGGGCGGCATTCACCCCGGCCCGCATCGCCAGCGTGAGCGCGAGGATTTCCCCGTGGGGAATGCTGCGTTCGTCATCGGGCTTCGGAAACTTGGCGATCGCCAGCGATCCGTCGCGGTCGAGGAGCGCCGATTTCGGTCGCGCCCCGCCAAGTGGCGAGCCTTCGTACAGCAGCAATCTCAAGTCTTGCGCAGTTTCGGCATCGCCTTGCACCGCATCAGCCGCATTGAGCAGCTCCGGAAGCCGAAGCAGCGGAGGCACCCGGTAGCGACCGATGGCATGATCGAAATGCGCCTCGCCCTCGCGTTTGTAGCGAAGCGCACCGATCCGCGTCTGATCGTTGAGCGCAAGCAGATAATCGATTTCCGACAGCGAGCGATTTTCTCCGGCCTTGCGAGACGCACGCCGGATGAGCTGCTGCCCCCAGCGGTCAGGCGCGGTGTCGCGCAAGGCGCCGGGCAATGCCGACTTGTCCGAACTCGTGTAAACAGGATCGTCGGCAAGCGGAAGATTGGCAGGATCGAGCGCGAACGCGCCGCCATACCGAAGCCAGCTTTCATCGTATGCAAAAACCGAGCTTTGTCCTCGCGCCTTGGCGACGTAACGGCAGCGCCCGACCAAGCGCGTCTGCCCACCATGATCGACATGGATTTCAAGCGTCTCGCTCACGTGCGCATCTGCCCCCGCTTGCGCCTCGGCGACACGATCCGCTGCGGCAGCCGGTCCTCTTCGAGGTCGAGCCCCAGCGTGTCCTCAGCGCGATCAGCGAGCTGCCCGACCCGTTCCACGAGGCCGAGGATCGCCAGGGTCGTGACATAGGCACCGATCGAGACGGTCGGATCGCCTTTCTCGATCTTGCTGTAGGTGCTGCGGCTGACGAACACGCGCTCGGCCATCGAAACCGTCGAGATGCGCCGCTTCTTCCGCGCCACGGCAATATCCTCGCCAAGCTTCAAAAGCGCCCGCCGCGCCGCGCGCGGCAACGCACTGGTTGTCAGGGATTTCACAAATGCCTCATATAAACCGCAAAAAGAGCCTTAATGCGCACTATATAACACATCACAAGCAGTACGCCAGCCAGCTCTGACGTGCCGGAACGGCGCAACTGCAAATCGGAACACATCGAAAGACGCTACCCGGCGCGGGTACAGACGCGGTCAATTCTCCTCATCCTGCGGGAGGCCGCCTCCCGCCCCTGTAGCCCCTGTATTCCATTGATTCTACCAAGGATGCCTCAGCCGCGCCCTGAAAGCCGTGCGGATCAGGCCAAGAGATTTCCCTGTCCGGAGTAGCAATGCCAGTCCGCAGGAAAAATCTCCCTCGTCGTCCAGGTTCTGCCGCTGATAAACTCGGACTCCCAAGATTGGGCAATGGTGAAGGAAAAGCGTTCGATTGGGAAGTGTTCGGCTTGTTCAGGGCCTTGACGGTCGCGCCTCGGGGCGAGTATAAGAGTTCTACCTGTTTTCCCTGCATCAAGCACATGAACACAATTCGAGTTGCCGATGAAGTCTGGGTCGCAACCGCGCTGCTCCATCGGCAGCATCCCGGCGAAGCCGACTTCACGGTTGCCGAGATCGTGCAGCGAGCCGAGAGCGAGAAGATCACGGGTGCGCAATCCCTGCGTCGCGGAGTCTCCGTTCATGCCTACCTGCATTGCGTCGCCAACAAGCCTCCCAACTCGGGCCGCTATCGCATGTTGGTCGAGACCTCGAAAGGTCGCCGCCGTCTCTTCAGGCCCGGCGACCCTTGCGACCCGGCTCGCGGCTCGGGGAAGATCGTCCCGCGCGATGACGAGATTCCGCCTGATTATGGCGAGCTGATCGACTGGTACCGCAACGAGTATGTTCGCGGTGGCAAAAGCGATACTGCGGCGGACCCGATTCTTGCTCTGTGCGGTCTCGGCAAGAACATCTGGCACAACGAAGATGCAGACGCCTACGTGCGCCGACTCAGGGCAGAATGGCAGTGAGCCGGGTTTTTTGGGACACCAACCTCTTCATATACCTGCTGGAAGAGCGGACGCACGCCGAACAGGTCTCGTTGCTCCGGCGACGCATGATCGAACGTGGTGATGAGTTGCTTACGTCCGCTCTGACGCTCGGCGAATTGCTCGTGAAGCCGTTGGAGGAAGGAAACGAGGTGCTCGGGCGGCATTATCAGCAAGCCATTGCCGAAGGCGCTACGATTGTGCCGTTCGATGTCAAGGCCGCGCCTCGATTCGCCCAGATTCGTCAGGATCGTTCGATTCGAGCCCCGGATGCAATCCAGTTGGCATGTGCTTCTTCAGCCGGGGTGAATCTGTTTATCACCAACGATGACCGGTTGAGCAGAAAGCAGGTTCCGGGAATTGACCTCGTCCAGGCTCTCGACAAGGCTTTGTCATGAGGCTCCCAGGCACGACAAGTTGAGCCTCATAACGCTCGAGCACCGCTGATCTCAGCAGACCGGCCCCCGGATCGAAAGAGATCAGCACGGCCACCGGTACGCTGACCTTGGCGAAGTCCTCCGAATAATCCGTCGTCATGATGTTGAGATAAGCGGCCTTGCTCGCCTTGAGGTCCGCAGCTCGGACATCCTCGAAAACCGTATCGCGGCCTCCCTCCGAGATCGCTTGGACGGCGAGCCCCGACTTGGCCCATTGCAGCCATGCTTCCTTGTCCATCAACTCAAGCTGACTCTCCAGGGTGGGGCGATAGGCCCTGGCCATTTCGGGAGTGTTCCCGGGAAAGAAGAGGGCGGACAGAAAAGGCACGGAATCCTCGATGAGCACACGCTCGGCGCGATCCATTCCCAAAGCTGCCAGCATGGCTACGACACCGCCGAGAGAGTGGCCTACCAGGCTGACATTCTGCACGCCGTTTGCCTCAAGGCAATCCACGACACTTTCGGCTGCCGGCTGGATAAAAGGGGACACGGGGTCCGGCGCTTTCGTACCGTCGAAACCAGCAAGCGTCACCAAGTGAATTTCGGCGTCCAACTCGCCGACAGTGCCACGGAATACATCAACCGAAGATGTGAGCCCCGGCAGAAAAACAACAGCCCGCCCCGCCCAAACTTTTCCACGCTCAGGCGCCCCATGTCGATGGAGTCGGTGGAGCCCACAGACGAAGGCGCTTGCCCCACCCCGGCTGACCGAAAGCCACCAACATGAAAGCAAGGCCCAAAGAACCAAACCACCACATAAACCATCTCCATTTGAATCATTCGCCGACAGAAGATGTTCCGGTTGTGCCCTTTATGATCTCTACAATTCGGGATGTGGTGCCATGACCCGAAGATGATCGGCCAATGTAGCCGCTAGGAACATTTTCGTAAACCGCTCTCGCCGCCTCAAGCACCACAGCGTCC
>RKSA01000242.1 GCA_007571115.1 Gammaproteobacteria bacterium | reverse complement strand
ACGGGGATCGTCACTGGGGTCTGAGTGGCGTCGGCGGTGGGGAAGACCTGGGTCTTCTTCGTTGGAGTCGTCGTGTTCTGGTCGATCAGCATGCTCGCCACGCCGCCGAGAGTCTCGATGCCGGGCGACAGCGGAGTCACGTCGAGCAAGAGCACGTCGGTGACGTCGCCGGCGAGCACCGCAGCCTGGATCGCCGCGCCGACGGCGACGGCCTCGTCGGGGTTGACGTCGCGGCGCGCTTCCTTGCCGAAGAACTCGGCGACCTGCCGCTGCACCAGCGGCATTCGCGTCTGGCCGCCAACGAGCACGACATCGTCGATCGCGGACGCCTCGATGCCGGCGTCCTTGAGCGCGGTGCGGACGGGGCCCAGGGTTCGTTCGACGAGATTCTCCACGAGCGACTCGAACTTGGCGCGGGTCAGCTTTTGCACCAGATGCTTGGGGCCGCTCGCGTCGGCGGTGACATAGGGCAGGTTGATTTCGGTCTGCTGGGATGAGGACAGCTCGATCTTGGCTTTCTCGGCAGCTTCCTTGAGCCGCTGCAAGGCCAGGGGATCGTTGTGCAGATCCATGCCGTGCTCTTTCTTGAATTCATCGGCGAGATAGTCGATCAGGCGCAGGTCGAAATCTTCGCCGCCGAGGAAGGTGTCGCCATTGGTCGAAAGCACCTCGAAGGTATGCTCGCCGTCGGTTTCGGCGATCTCGATGATCGAGATGTCGAAGGTTCCGCCGCCGAGGTCGTACACCGCGATCACCGAATCGCCGGCGCGCTTGTCCATGCCGTAGGCGAGCGCCGCCGCAGTGGGCTCGTTGATGATGCGCTTCACGTCGAGACCGGCGATGCGACCGGCGTCCTTGGTCGCCTGACGCTGGGAATCGTTGAAATACGCCGGCACCGTGACTACGGCCTCTTTCACTTCCTCGCCGAGGTAGTCCTCGGCGGTCTTCTTCATCTTGATCAGCGTCTGGGCGGAAATCTGCGGCGGCGACATCTGTTCGCCGTTCACCTCGACCCAGGCGTCGCCATTGCTCGCCTTGACGATCTTGTAGGGCACCATCTTGATGTCCTTCTGCACGACGTCGTCGCCGTGCTGGCGGCCGATCAGCCGCTTGATCGCGAACAGGGTGTTGTCGGGGTTGGTGATGGCCTGCCTTTTGGCGGGCTGGCCCACCAGTGTTTCGCCATCCTTGCCATAGGCGACGATGGAAGGAGTGGTGCGATCGCCTTCCGAGTTTTCAATGACCCGGGGTTCGCCTCCTTCCATGATCGCCACGCAGGAATTGGTGGTTCCCAGGTCGATGCCGATGATCTTGCCCATGTTCGATGCCTCCGTGAGCCGTCCCCGGGTTGCTGCCGGGTGGCGCTGCCAATTGCCCTGCTAGCCGTCAGTGCGTTCTCTAGCCATGTAAATCCAGCCAGATGGCTGGTGACGCGAATCGTGTGCTGCCGCGTCCGTTCAGTTGTCTGCGTCCCCGGCAGGCTCGGTGGACACGACCACCATCGCCGGCCTGAGCACCCGGCCATGCAGGGTATAGCCTTTCTGCATCACCGCAATGACCGTGTTCGGCTCGACTTCGCCGTTTTCCTGCAGCGACATCGCCTGGTGCAACTCGGGATCGAAGGGCTCGCCTTGCGGATCCACGGCTTCGATATGGAACTTCGCGAAGCAGTCGATGAAGCTTTTCAAGGTCAGGTTCACGCCTTCGTGAATCGCCTTGACGGCTTCGTGTTCGTGCTCGCTAGCCGCAGCGGCGGCGCGTTCCAGGTTGTCGATCACCACCAGCAATTCGCTGCTGAAGCGCTCCTGGCCGAACTTGTGCGCTTTCTGGATGTCGTGCTCGGCGCGGCGGCGCAGGTTCTGCATTTCCGCCTGGGCGCGCAGCGACTGTTCCTGGGCCTTGCGGCATTCCTGCTCGGCTTCGGCGAGGCGAGCCGACACGGCCTCCAGGGTCAGCCCATGATCGGCTTCGGCCTCATCGACGTCTGCGCGATCATCGCAGCTCTCGCCGACGCCCGCCTCGAATGCATCGGCTGGAAGCTCTTCGTCATGCCGTTCCTCGCGGGGCTGAGAGTTCGCCTGCTCCTTCCCTGGTGCGGATTTGCCAGCGTCACCGCTTGCTGTTTCGCCCAACTGCGTTTCGCCCATGTCGCGTTCAATCCCGCCAAAGCGCCAATTCAGGGAAATCTAATATGGGGCTTCGGGCCGATGTTTCAAGAAACGCCAGTGATCCAATATACTGCCGGGATGTTGCAGCAGCTTTCGATCCAGAACTACGCGACGATCCGCAATCTGCGGGTCGACTTTCACTCGGGAATGTCGGCGCTGACCGGAGAGACCGGCGCTGGCAAGTCGATCATCGTCGAGGCGCTAGGCCTCGTGCTCGGCGACCGCGCCGACAAGAGCGTGTTGCGAAGCGGCGCGAGCAAGGCCGAGGTCGCTGCCGAGTTCGACTTGTCCGGCAACGCGGCCGCGAGCGGCTGGCTGGAAGAGCATCAGCTTCAAGGCGAGCTCGAGAATTCGTGCCTGATACGCCGCGCGATAGGCCGCGATGGCCGCTCCCGGGCCTTCATCAACGATTCCCCCGTCACCATGGCCAACTTGCAGCAGCTTGGCGAATTGCTCGCCGACATCGTCAGCCAGCAGGAACATCAGTCGCTGTTGCGGCGGCAGACGCAACTCGAGCTGCTCGACAATTTCTGCGTCGAACGCGAATTGCTCGACGGATTGCGCGAGTTGCACCGGAGCTGGCAGGACAATCAGCGCGCCATCGCCAGGCTGCGCGGCGATGCAGACGAAGCGCGCGCCGAGCTGCTGGCGTACCAGCTCGATGAATTGCAGCAGCTCGCCGCCGAGGACGACGAGCTCGAGTCCCTCGAGCGCGAGCAGCGCCGCCTCAGCGGTGCCGAGCAGGCGCTAGCGGCGCTTGCGGGGGCCTTGCAAGACCTCGGCGAAAACGAGCAGTGCAATGCCTTGGCCAGCCTGCGGCGAAGTTGGCAATTGCTCGATTGCCTGCAAGGCGACAGCGAACGGATCGCCAATGCCCTGGCGATGATCGAAACGGCGTGCATCCACATTGGCGAGGCCGAGGCCGACTTGCGCGCGGCAAGCGATGAATTTGCCGTCGACCCTGCGCGTCTGGCGCAAGTCGACGGGCGCCTCGGCGACCTGCACGACATGGCGCGCAAGCACAAGGTCAAACCCGCCGAACTAGCCGAACTGACTCGCTCGCTGGCAGGGCAGTTGCAGCAACTGCATGGCCGCGACGAGGAACTGCAAGGCTTGCTGCAAGGCGCAGCCGAATTGCAGGAGCGATACGCTGCGCTTGCCGCGCGGGTCGGCGAGCAACGCCGCGCCGGCGCCGACACGCTCGCCAGGGCGATCGAGGAGCAGACGGCGCGGCTCGGCATGGGCAATGCCAGCGTGGAAATCCGCCTTGCACCGCTGGATCCGGGCACGATTCATGCGCGAGGTCTCGAACAGGCCGAATTCCTGGTGGCGACCAATCCTGGCCTGGCGCCGGGGCCGCTTGGAAAAATCGCTTCGGGAGGCGAACTGTCGCGGATCAGCCTTGCGATCCGCGTCGTGACCGCCCACACCACGCAGACTCCCTGCCTGATCTTCGACGAAATCGATGTGGGAATCGGCGGTGCCGTGGCAGCGCAGACCGGCGCCTTGCTGCGTGCGCTTGGCGGGTCGGCGCAGCTCCTCTGCATCACCCACCAGGGCCAGGTTGCCAGCCACGCCCACCGCCAATACTCGATCAGCAAGTCTGTCGATGGCGAGAACACCTCGACTTCGATCGACGAGCTAGACGAAGCGGCCCGGGTGCAGGAACTCGCGCGGATGCTCGGTGGCGCCGCATTCAGTGAAGCGTCGCTGGCCCATGCGCGGCAGATGCTCGCCGAAGGTCAGGCGGCCTGACCACGCGGCGGCAGCGATTTCGCGCAGTCCCGGTGCATGGCCCGTGATGCCCCGCCCGCCTTCGGTGCTCAGGAATCATTCATCCTGGCATTCGGGGCATTTGCCATAGAGATACAGGCTGTGGTCGGTGATGCGGAAACCGAATTGCTCGGCGATCCGCTCCTGCCGCTCCTCGATGATCTCGTCGAAGAATTCCTCGACCTTGCCACAGACGGTGCAAACGATGTGATCGTGGTGATCGTCGGGTGTCAGCTCGAAAATCGAATGGCCGCCTTCGAAATGATGCCGCATGACCAGGCCAGCCGACTCGAACTGGGTCAATACGCGATACACCGTTGCCAGGCCGACGTCCTGGTCGGACTCGATCAGCGCCTTGTACACCTCCTCGGCGCTCATGTGCTTGTTCGGGGAAGTTTCCAGGATTTGCAGAATCTTGACCCGGGGCAAGGTGACCTTGAGTCCGGCCTTGCGCAATTCCTGGTTTTCGGTTCCCATGGGCGCCTCGCGCGAGCTATTGGAAGGGCCGCTGTTCGGACGTGCCCGACTGGGTTATTATGCCCGCTGGCAAGCGACAGTGAAAGGCGCTCGCCGGGAAAGACAGGAATTGCCCATGACCATCTTGAAAAAAGTCCTGCCGAGCGCTTTTTCGGCTGCCATCTTGCTTGCCCTCGCCGGTTGTTCGAGCAACATCGGCTCGCTCGATTTCCCCGGCGTGTACAAGATCTCGATTGTCCAGGGCAACGTGATCCTGCAAGACATGGTCGACCAGTTGCGGCCCGGCATGACCAGGAGTCAGGTGATTTTCGTCATGGGGACTCCGCTCGTTCGCGACCCCTTCCACCAGGACCGCTGGGACTACGTGTACAACTTCCAGCCTGGTGGCGGCGACCGCACCCAGGAACGCATCACCATCCACTTCGTCGACGACGAGCTGGCACGCATCACCGGCGATTTCGAGCCCAATCCCCCCGAAGACCCAGCATGAAGAGCCAGTGTGGCGCCGAGTCACGCCGGTTTGCGTGATCCGCTCGCCTGGTGCGGCGCCGCCAGGCGCGACGAGAATGCTTCGAGTTCCCCAAGGCCGACGACGTCCTGGGCGACGAGTTGCAGGTGCTGGCAGGGAATTCCTGGCAGTGCCTCGAGCAGCGTCGCCAGATGAATTTCCTGCTGGGCGCGACGCTCCGCAAGAAATCCGCCGACGCTTCCGGACAGGCGCTTGTTCACGACCAGGGCATCGATGTGCAGGCCAGTCTTGCGCAATTGCCGGTGCAGCCCGATCGTTTCCATCACGGGCAGGCGCTCGGCGACGAGCACGATGATGAACGAAGTCAATGCCGCATCGGTCAGGGTGTCGCGCAAGCCTGCGAACTTGCGCCGGCGCTGCTCGAGAATCCTGCGGATGCGGCTTTCCCGCTCGACCTCGGGATCCTTGTCGGCGATGATGTTGTCTCCCATCGCCGAATCCGAGCCGAGGCCGCGCACGAACTCGGCGAAGCGGTCGGCGCGTTCGCGGCGCCTGATGAGCCCTTCGGTCCAGGCTGCCATCATTTCGGGCAAGGCCATGAGCCTGGCAGTATGGCCCGAGGGCGCGGTATCGAAAATCACGTGCTGATAGCCCTGGCGGTCTTGCTCGACAATTTCCGCGATTCTTTCCAGGATCGCCGCTTCCTGCATTCCCGGAGCGTCCCGGGACAGCGCGACGTGCTTTTCGATTTCGCCGTGCATCTGCACCGGCATCAAGTCGTGCAATGCTGCGGAAACTTCTTGCACATGCGCTTGCACGGTCGCTTCGGGATCGATTTCGAGGCCATCAAGACCGGGCGCGAGCGACACCGGCCGCGAGCCGATTTCGCGCTGGAACAGGTGGCCGAGATTGTGCGCGGGGTCGGTGGAGACGAGCAAGGTCTGGCGGCCCTGGCGTGCCAGCGCCAGGGCCGTGGCGGCTGACACGGTCGTCTTGCCGACACCGCCCTTGCCGCCGAAGAACAGGATCTGCCTGGAACGCGCGAGAGCTAGCAGCAATTTACATGATCCAATGGCGAGCGTTCCATGCCCATGCGCTGGTGCCATTCATGGAAGCGCTCGTAGACCACGGGAAGCAGCTCCATGGTGTAGAAGGAGGCAGGGTTCGGCACTCCCATGCTTTCGGCGAACACGAGCAGCATGAACAAGTCCTCCTCGTCGCGGCCGGCCCGGGCCATGGCGCGCCGATGGGGCGTTACGTAGTATTCGCGAAGGCCTTGCTCGATGCGTTGCAGCAATCCTGGCCGAGCGCTGGTCTTTTTCATTGCTTTCTTCATTGTCTTCATCGCCCCATTGCCTCCGAATGGGCCAGTCGAACCGTGATTGTACCCGGAACACGCCAGCTTGCCAGCGCCTGAATGGCACCATGCGAGCGTTACCGCTGCCGGCCCTTGCTCGCGCGAAGCTTGCGCGCCTCGATCGGCGTGATTTGCAAGGGGCGATAGATCTCGACGCGATCGCGGGATTTAAGCACGTAGTCTTCGGGCGATGGCGCGCGCTTGCCATCAAGCTTGCGCGAAAACACGCCGATCACTGCGGTTTCCAGGTCGATCTCGGGAAATTCCCCGACGATTCCCGATTCGATCACGGCCTGCCAGGCGGTCGCGCCAAGCGGCAGGCGCAGCGCGATGATTCGCTGACTCGTGGGGCCCGCATAGGCGACTTCGACTTCGACGCCACCGGCCGAAGCCGCACCAGTCGAGACGCGACCCTCATCAGTGACGCTAGGGGCCACGAGGGGGGCGCCTGTGAGCGTCGTTGAGGAGGAGCGGTACAGGGATGTACAAAGCGACGACGATCCGATTCGAGCCAGGGCAGGATGTCCTGGCGAGATTAAGCTCACAGGCGCTCCCCTCGTGGCTCTCCCTCGAAGCCGCACTCATTTTCGGTACACCGTGGCGGCGCGTTTGGCCATGGCGTCGACCATCGTCCTGGCGGTGTCCTTGAAGATGCCGCGAACCGCGAGATCGAACAGGGCCGAGCGAAACGCGAATTCCATGCGCAGGCTCACCTTGCACGAATCCTCGCCGAGGCTGGCAAAACGCCATTGGGCATCGAAACGCGAAAAATCGCCTTCCACGAGTTCCATGTCGATCGCCTCTGGCGACCGCAAGCGATTGCGAGTGACGAAGCGCTGGCTGATTCCCGCCCTTCCCAGGCAAAGCTCGCCGACCAGCTCATGCTCCGAGCGGGAGAGAACCCGCGCAGACTTGCAATGGGGCAGGAAAGCCGGGTACTGCTCGATATCGTTGACCAGATCGAACATTTGCCGCGCCGAATGCGGCAGCAAGGCCTCGCGAACGACGCGCACCATGTCAGAAATAGATCTGGTACACGGTGCTCAGGAACACCACCAGCAATACCGCTGGGATGATCGTCCCAAGCGAGAAGTCGACGTAGCGGTGCAGCCACGAACCGCGATAGCCCGGGTCGCCGATCTCGAGCTCGGCCGTGAGCCCGCTAAGTTTCCAGCGCCAGGCGCAGAAGATGCACACGGAAAAGCCAACTAGTGGCAGGATCGTCTCGTAAAAGACATCCGCAACAAGGTCGAAAAACGATTTCGACTCGCCGCCATAACTGATGAAGCTGGTGAAGAAATCGGACATCCCCAAGGACATCGCTGCGGGAATCGCGACCAGTGTCAGCAATGTCGCCTGCAGCACGATCGCCCGGCCGCGGCTGAGCTTCCATTCGTCGATCCAGCAACTAATCGGAATCTCGATGATCGACACCAGCGAGGTCAATGCCGCGAAGAACACCAGGGTGAAGAACACGACCGCCGCGATGCTCGCTCCCGTGTAGCCGACGGCTGCCTCCATGGAGAGGAAGATTTTTGGCAGAAAGCTGAAAATGAGCCCGACGCTGCTCGTCGAAAGCTCTTCGGTATTGGCATTTGCATCGAAAGCGAAAATCGCCGGCAGGATCAGTAGGCCGGCGAAGAAGGCGATCCCCGTGTCGGCGATCGCCACGGTTCGCGTGGAACCGGCGATGCTGTCCCCGGGGCTGAAATACGAGCCATAGGTGATGAGAATTCCCATGCCGAGCGAAAGCGAGAAGAACGCCTGGGCCAGGGCGCCGTTGACGACGGCGAGATTCATTCGCGAGAAATCGGGAACGAGGTAGTAGGCGATCCCGGCATTGGCGTTTTCCAGAGTCAGGACGAAAATCGTCAGCGCGAGCAGCATCACCGCCAATGCCGGCATCAGCACCCGCGCCAATCGCTCGATGCCCCGCCTGATGCCGTTGAGCAAGATGACGAACACGACCGCGAGCAAGGCGATCAGGTAGCCGAAGATCGAAGGTCGCGCGACGATTTCGCTGAAACTCGCGTCCTCGGCGAGCATCGCCAGGCCTCCACCAAGCAATTCCCGCAGGTACACGAGCAGCCAGGCGGTAATGACCGAATAGAACACCGCGATCATGAACGGCGTCAGCACCGCGAGCATCCCGACGAGGTGCCAGCGTCGGCTGCCGCCGGAAAGAGCGAGAAACGCTCCGACCGGATTGCGTTGCGCCTTCCTTCCCATGGCGACTTCGGCGAGCATCACCGGGTAGCAGATTGCCGCGATGAAGAACAGATAGACGAGCAGAAACGCTGCGCCGCCATTCTTCGAGGCCATGACTGGAAAGGCCACCAGATTGCCGAGCCCCACCGCCGACCCCGCAGCGGCTAGAATGAACCCCGTTCTGGAAGAAAATTTCCCTCTCTTTGCAGGTGCTGTTTCAGACATTGTCTCCTCACTCGTAATTTGTCATCCGTAATTCGTTTTTGTCACCTGTTCCGCTGGCCATCGTTTATAGTTGCTGCTGCGCGGAAGGTCACCATGAAAAAGCAGCCCCTAGATACCACAATCGTCGCCAACAGGAAAGCGGCCCACGACTATCGAATCGAGGAGGATTTCGAGGCCGGCATCTGCCTGCAAGGCTGGGAGGTGAAAAGCCTGCGCGCGAAAAAAGTCCAGCTTACCGACAGTTACGTCCTGGTCAGGGATGGTGAGGCGTTCCTGCTGGGCTGCCATATCACGCCATTGTCAGCCGCGAGCAGCCATGTCGCGACCGAGCCTGACCGCACGCGCAAATTGCTGCTGAACCGAAAGGAACTCGCGAAACTGCACGGCGCGACCCAGCAGCAAGGCTATACCTGCGTTTGCCTGCGGCTGTACTGGCGCGCCCATCTGGTCAAGTGCCGCATCGCCCTGGCGCGAGGCAAGAAGGAGCACGACAAGCGCGCCAGCATCAAGGAACGCGAATGGAACATCGACAGGCAGCGCCTGCTGCGGCAGGGCAATCGCTGAGCCGTCGCCGGTCGCGGCCTGACTGGCGTTAGCGGATGTTGTCGGCGAAGCGGAACTGCGCGGGGGGCTGCCGCTGCTGCAGATGCTCGACGAAATAGTCCCAGCGGCGCTTCATGAAATAGCGCGAGTTGAGAAAGCCATGCCCGACGTTCGGCAGCACGATCAGGTCGAAATCCTTTTCCGCCTCGATCAGCGCATCGACGAGCAGCATCGTGCTCGAGGGGTGGACGTTCGTGTCCATCAGGCCGTGGGCTAGCAGCAGCTTGCCTTGCAGGTTCCCCGCCAGCGGCGGATTGGCCTGGTTGTCGTAGTTGGAAAGGCGCTGCTCCGAGACGGGATCGGTCTCGCTGTCGTATTCGAGCAACCCTTGCCAGCGCTCGGCCCAGTCGTCCTCGTAGTTGCGATTGTCGTGGTTGCCGGCGCTCGAAACCGCGACCTTGTAGAAGTCCGGGTAGCGCAGGATGCCGGCGGCGGCAGCGAAGCCGCCCCCGGAATGGCCCCAGATTCCGACCCGGTCGAGATCCATCCAGGGGTGGCGCTCGGCGAGCTGCCGGATCATCGCGATCTGGTCGGGAAGGCCGTTGTCGCCCATGTTGCCGTAATACGCATCGTGAAAGGACTTGGAGCGCCCCGGTGTTCCCATGGCGTCGACTTCGACGACGATGAAGCCCAGCTCGGCGAGGGCCTGCTTGTCCCCCCGCGAGGGCCGGAATGCACGGCTGCCGACGCTCGAGCCCAAAGGCCCGGGATAGAGATAGTTGAGCACTGGATATTGCCGCCCAGGGTCGAGGCTCGACGGCAGATACATCAGGCCGTGCAAATCGGTGCGCTGGTCCCTCGCCTTGACCGTGAAAGGCACGGGAGCTTGCCAGCCGGCCTCGCGCAGCTTGGCAATATCGGTTTGCTCCAAGGTCGCGAGCACTGCCCCTTCGCGGTCCCGCACCACGGAAACCGGCGGCGTGTCGGCAGTGGAATACGTATCGAGGAAGTAGTCGCCCGAATCCGACCAACTGATCGCATGATGCGCCGGTTCGGGAGTGAGAAGCTTCAGCCCCTCGCCATCGAGCCCCACGCTGTACAGGTAGCGGAAATACGGATCGCTGCCTTCGATGTTCGAGGCGAGCAGCCAGAGCCGGTTACCGGCGAGATCGATTTGCTGAAGGTCGAGAACCAGCCACGAGCCTGCGGTGATGCGATTCTTGAGAGCGCCATCGGCGAGGTCGTGCAAGTACAGGTGGCCCCAGTCGTCCTGTTCGGAAAACCAGATGAATTCGCCGCGTTCGTGCAGTACGCGCCAGTTTTCGTCGACGAAGCCCGACATGTACTGTGTCGCGGCCTCTTCGCGATAGACATCGCGGACGCTGCCGTCATCGATGTCTGCGACTCGCAATTGCGCGACTTTGTGGTCCCGGGACGAGGAGATGAAGGCGAGCCGTTCGCTGTCGCTGCTCCATTGCACGTCGAGCCAGACGTCACCAGGGCCGGCCACATGGTCGCTGGTCGTCGAGCGATGCGCTTCTGGCGGCAAATCGAGCCACACGAGGCGAGGCTCGGGCTCGAGATGGATGACGAGCCGCTCGATGGTGAAAATGTGTTCGTCGCCTGGCAGTGGATACTTCCAGATGTCGATGTTGGAGCGGCCTACCCGGGTGTCCCACAGGACGAAGTCGCCGACTTGACGGCCGTTGTGGCGGAACGTCGCGATCTTGCTCGAATCGGGCGACCATTGCAGCACCGGACCCGCGCCGCGAATCCAGCCCGCGTTGTTGGTGGCATAGCCGTGGTGCTGTTCGCCGTCGAAGGTCAACTGGATCGATTCGCCGCTCGCGGTATCGCGCACCCAGAGGTTGTGGTCGCGGAGGAACGCTGCGCGGCTGCCATCCGGCGACACGAATTCGTCGGCAGGCTCGGGCGCCAGCTTGCGCACCCCATGGTCCGCCAAGGTCATCGAGAAGCGCTCGCCTTGCAGCTCGAACTCGAGCGCCTCGCCGGATTCGGCAAGCCGGATGTCGGTCAATAGCAGATCGGCGGGCTCGACTTCCTCGTCGAGCAAGCCCTCGAGCGCCGCGGCGAGGCGCTGGTTGTCGAGCAGGGCGCGTCGCTCGCCACTTGCAGGATCGAACACGACATAGCTTTGCTCGCCAAGGTCGGAGCGCCGGTAGACGAGCTGGTCGTTCGCCTGCCAGTAATGCGCAGCGATGTGGCTCGACAGCAGGGGTAGCGTATTGGCGCCGAGCATCTGTTCGGCGCGTTGGTATTCGGCTGGCGCGACTTGCCCGGCCTGCAACGGCGCCGGCTGGTCGGAAGTGCAGCCAGCGACCAGCCCCGCGAGCAGGACGCGGCAAGTCTGTCTGGCCCAGGTGCCTGTTCGAAACATGGCGATCACCTCACAGCATCTGCGAAACGCATC
The DNA here is from genome assembly GCA_007571115.1 of Gammaproteobacteria bacterium. GTDB lineage: Bacteria > Pseudomonadota > Gammaproteobacteria > Pseudomonadales > Pseudohongiellaceae > UBA9145. The sequence continues at coordinate 175 of RKSA01000242.1, read as the reverse complement.
ATTCTACAAAAAACGCGCCATTCTGCAGAAAATGTCCGCAGGGTTTTTTGTGACGAGCTTTTGGCAGGGGCCCTGCCATAGGGTTTCCTGCAAGCAGGGTTCCTACAGCAGGGCATCGAGGATCAGGCTCACCGATTCGACGACTCGCTGGTCCCGGGGCCGCAGGTCGGGCGCA
>RKSA01000235.1 GCA_007571115.1 Gammaproteobacteria bacterium | reverse complement strand
GGTCGCCGTCGTTCCGGTGAACGGCTCGTAGCCTGCCTGGAAGTTGAATAGCCAGTCGGACTGGCCTTGCAAGGGGCGCGAAAGGTTGGTCACGATGCCTGCATCGTCCGCACCGATCTCGACCGAAGAATCGATGTAGGAGGCATTGGCCTGGACGTAAAAATCCTCGCCGATGGCGCCGAGGAATCCGAGGCTCTTGTAGAGCTCCCATTCGATTCCCCGGTTCTCGCCTGCGGCCGCATTGGCGAAGGTTTGCAGCCCCGTGGCGCCACCTAGGATGATCGATTCGATGGGATTTTCGAATTTCTTGTAGAAAACGCCTAGCGACATGTAGTCGCTGAAGCCGAAGTACCATTCCCAGCGGAAGTCGTAATTGGTTATTCCGGTAATCAGCAGCTCCGGGTTGCCGATGACTTCGCGGCCCGTGATCGGGTCGGTGAAGGCCGCTGTGGAAAGCTCGCGAAAGTCGGGCCTCGATAGCGTTTCGCTGTAGGCCAGGCGAAACTGGTGGTCGTGATTGATGAAGGTCACGTTCAATGCGGGAAGCACGTCTTCGCTGTCCTGGCGTGCGGAGAGCACCCGGTCTGGCTGGAAAAGGTCGAAGGTGTCGACGGACTGCTGGAAATTTTCGACGCGAAACCCGCCGTTGACTCGCAAGCGGTCGTCGAAATTGATCTCGCCGCTGACATACCACGATTCGGACTCGTTCCTTGCCACGTAGTTGTCCGTGGGCCTGGTGAATTCGCGCAACTCGAAAGCGTCGACCGCGATGTTGCCGGGGGCGAAAATCTCCTCCATGGAAAGCCGCAGCAAGTCCGGGTCACGAGTGCGGCGGCCGAGATCAAAGAAGGAATAGCGGCGGATTTCCGAATCGCGTTCCTTTTCGTTGATGACCACGCCAGCCTGGGCGGTGATCGTCGAATTGGCAGGGCCATAAAAGAGCATGGTGGCGTCGAGGCCGAAGTCTTCGGTGTGGTCGTCAAGCACACTGAAACGGCGCACATTGCCGTCGGCACGCGTGGAAAACTGGAACAGGCCATCGGCCTCGAGGTCGTAGCGGTAGCGGCGGTGGTCGGGAGAGTCGCGCCCGGCCTTGACTTGGCTATAGCGCCAGTTGATGACGAGCTCGTTGAATTCGGGAAAGTAGTGGTCTCCCTGCAACTGGTTGGAGAGCAGCTCGCGCTCGATCCATTCGAGTTCGGTGCGGCGGATGTACGCTTCCTGGGCGATGTCGCCTTCGACGAATCCCACGCCGTCATCGGTCTTGCGCAGCAGCACCGAAGTCAGGCGCACATTGTGATTGGCGTTGAAATCGATCGCCGTGGTCAGGATGGCGCTGATGTCGATGCTGTGCTCGGTGCCGTTCCAGACCAGGTCATCGTCGAGGGCAAGCCCTTCGTTGTTGACCTTGTAGGTCTTGCGCTCGATCTCGTTGCGCTCCCAGGAGTTCGAATAGTCGAGTGCCGCCAGATAGTTGAGCGTTGCGCCGCCGCCGCCGATTTCGTGGAAGTTGCCGAACGAGGTCGAGAAATCGAAGTTGGCCGGCAGGTTCTTGAAATCCGGATTGTATTCGTTGCGCAGCGACTGGCCGATGGCCTGCAGCTCGTCGGACGTGTATCCTCCGCCGCCGCCGAAGCGGCTGATTCGCTTCAGTTCGCTGCCGCCCTCGGTGGCCTTGCGCAAGGCTTCCGGGATGCCGCGATAGCCGTCGTCGTGGCCAAGCCATGCGAGGTCGCCACCGGAGATCGTCATTCCTTCCTCGAAGTTCACGTCGGTGGTCATCCCCAGCGACGAGGAGATGTTCCAGAAGAACTCGTCGATGGACTTCTTGGTGCGCAATTGCAGCACCCCGCCGCCGAATTCGCTCGGGAATTGCGCCGAGTACGTTTTCTGCACGAGCACGCTGTCGAGCACGGCCGTGGGGAAGAGATCCATCGGCACGACGCGGTTGATCGGCTCGGGGCTTGGCAGGATCGCGCCGTTGAGCAGGGTGGTCGAATAGCGCTCGCCAAGGCCGCGAACGAAGACGAACTTGCCGCTGACGGTGCTGAGCCCGGCGACGCGCTTGAGGCTCTCGGCGATATTCGAATCGCCCGAGCGGGTGAATTGTTCCGCATTGACGACATTCGACACCGAGGCGGTCTCGCGCTTTTCGTCGGGAACGAACTCGCCGACCACCGAGATCTCCTCGATTCGGGGCTCCTGGGCGAGGGCCATCGCGCCGATTCCGCCAAGCGCGGAAGCAGTGGCGATTGCAAGAATGCGGGCTTGCAGAACTGTATTTTTCATCTTTTCCTACCGAAAAACTCAGTTGTGGGCGGCATTGTACGGCATGATTGTTGCGCGTACATGACCGAAGAGAAAGAAATGGCAACAAATTTTCTTGCCGGGACTAACGAAAAAAAGGGGGGTGCCAATGCACCCCCCTCCTTTTCCTTCGTTGAGGGCTCGGAAGCCTGGTTTCAGGCAGACATCAATCCCAATCGGAGAACGACCAGCCTGCGGTCCAGTCCGAGGTCGCGTCCTTGATCGCGCCGATATGGTCGACTTGCTCGAAGAACGGGTCATCGGGGATCATCGGCGTCACGGCATTCAGCATGTGGCCGTTGATCAGCCCGCTGGCGCCGCCGAGGTCGACGCCTCCCATCATGCTGCCAGGCTGGGCGGCAAACCATTCGCTCACCGGGAACGGGTCGCCGTCCGATTCGTCGAGCCCGCAGCCGCTGGCAAGCCGCGAGTGCGTTAGCGACAGGCTGCCGTTCAGGTTGGCGATGTTTCCGCCTGCGGCGGTGAAGGTTGCGGAATCGTCGATGTCGACGCAGTAGCTTGCGCCGAAATTGCCGATCACGGCGTTGGCAATCTGGGCGGAGGTTCCTTCGCGCAGACGGAAGCCGCTTTCGTTGCTATCGGCCGGGCCGGCACAGGTGATGTTGGAAATCATTGCATTGGCGCGAGGCAGCGCATCGTTGTCGTCGCTGTTGCTGTCGGCCTCGATGCAATGCTCGCTGGCACTGGTTTGCCTGATCGCGACGAACTGCATCCTGCCGTTCCAGCCCTGGGTCCAGTCGAGCGCATCGTCCTCGTTGCCGGTAAGCAGCACGTGTTTGGCACTCGTGGTGCCGCCGAAGAACTCGACTCCATCGTCAGAGTTGTTGTGTACCTGGATGTAGTCGACCAGGGTGCCGGAACCGGTTCCCTGGAAGGCAATGCCGTTCAACTCGTCCTCTTCGGTGAAGTTCTGGCCTGCGTAGCGGACCTGCATGAAAGTGAGCACGCCGCTGCTGTCTTCGGGGTTGTTGCCGCCATAGATGCCGCTGGCGCCTTCGCCTTCGGCAGTGCCGCCGCCGACGTTCAAGGGAGCGCTGCCGTTCAATACCAGGCCACCCCATTGGCCGGAGGTGAACTCGTTGGCCTCGGCCTCGCCCTCGTAAGTGAAAACGATGGGTTTTTCCCGGGAGCCGTTGGCGTGCAACTGGCCGCCGCGGTCGATGACCAGATAGCCGAGCCCTCCGCCGGCGGTGGGTGCGAAAACGGTGGTGCCGGCGTCGATCGTCAGGCGGACCTTGTCCTCGTTCGCGGTAACCGCATTTTCGCCGATGATGACCTGATTGCTGAGATAGTACGAGAAATTGGCGGTCAGATGCGTGTCGCTGGCGATCCTTCCCGACAGAACGCAAACATCCTTGCCGGCGAATTGCGTTCCCGTCGATTCAGGAGTGGTATTCACCGGGCAAGTGTCGGCCGCTGGTTGCGCGATGTTCAACTGCGCAGGCGTGGTGACGTCGTTGAAGGTGAGCGTTGCGAGGTTGCCATCGAGGGCGTATCCCACGTGGGCGCCCAGGGACATGCCTCCGAGGTTGACGTTTTCGCCAACGAGGCCGTCAATGACCGTGATCTGCTCGGATTCGCCGAGCACCTTGGACGTGTAGGGCTGCAGGTTGCTCAGGTCGTTCAGATCGAGCTGCAACCAGATTCCACCGGAGAGCTTCTGGAACAATCCGAGTTCGCCGGCGTTCAGGACCACGTAGATGTCGGCCATCTTGCCTACGTCTTCGCTGGCGGGCGTGACATTGACGAGCAGGTCCGCCGGCTCGGAGGCGGGGACTTCGGCAAGATAGCTCACCCCGCCATTGATCGTGGCGCCACCGCGGAACGTCGCTCCCGAGCTTGCGCCCGCAGTGTTCAACACGCTTTGTTCACCGCTTGCCTGGGCCGCCAGAGCGGCGACTCCCAGGGCTACGCCGCTGGCGAGCGCTGTGACCTTGCTTTGCTTGAATCTCATTTCGACTCCTGTTTGCTTGCTGCCGCTTGCTTTTGCTGACAAGCGACAA
>RKSA01000159.1 GCA_007571115.1 Gammaproteobacteria bacterium | reverse complement strand
ACGACCCCGTTCGAAGCAACTAGCAAGCAGTTCCATGGAAACTGAAACGGGAAAGCGCCGATGAAATGGCTGCAAGGCGCCTGGCACGATGGGACGCGCTGGCTCTACGCACTCTGGCCAGTGTCGATGCTGTTTCGCGGGCTTGCCACACTCAGGCGACGCTGGCTGCAAGGCAGTGCCAGGCGCCTGGGCAGGCAGCCGCTGATCGTGGTCGGCAACATCAGCGTCGGAGGCGCCGGCAAGACTTCGCTGCTCATGGCGCTGGCCCAGGAGCTGCAAGGGCATGGCTTCTCTCCAGGGGTCATCAGCCGCGGCCACGGCGGCAGAAACGCCGTTTTTCCCCTGAGTGTGACTGCGGATTCCGATCCTGCCATCTGTGGCGACGAGCCTGTACTGATCGCTGCGAACACGCGTTGCCCGGTGGTGATCGATCCCGACCGCTGCCGCGCCTTGCAAAAGCTGCTCGCCGACCATGCCGTGGATCTCGTGCTAGCCGATGATGGCTTGCAGCATTACCGCCTGCATCGCGACCTCGAGATCGCGATGGTCGATGGCAGCCGCATGTTCGGCAATGGCCTGTGCCTTCCGGCAGGCCCGCTGCGCGAGCCTCCGCAGCGCCTGCGCGAAGTCGATCTGGTCGTCGTCAACGGCGCGCCAGTGGCACCCCTCGACTTGCCAGTTCCCGTTTTTCAGGCAGAAATGCAGGCTCTCGCGCTCGTCAACTTGCACAATGGTGAGGAGCGGCAATTTCACGGCAGGCCTTTCGCCGCCGACAGCACCGTGCAAGTCGTTTCGGCGATCGGCAACCCCGACCGCTTCTTCGCCCTGATGCAGAAGCTGCCGCACCGGCTTGCTCGAATCGACTTTCCCGACCATCATCCGTTCAGCGCGAAAGACTTCGCCAGCGGTCGAATCGATCCGCAGCAGCCCATCGTGATGACCGAAAAGGATGCGGTAAAATGCCGCAAATTCGCCACGGCAAACTTCTGGGTGCTGCGCGCGACGATGACTTTTCCGCCAGCATTGCTCGAAGCCCTGCTTGGCAAGCTCGGACAGGTTTCCACGAGGACTTGACCGCCATGGACAAGAGACTGCTCGCCTTGCTCGTCTGCCCGGTTTGCAAGGGCGAACTGCGCCACGACCGCAAGGTCGCCGAGCTGCTCTGCCTCGCCGAGGGCCTCGCGTACCCGATTCGCGACGGGGTTCCGATCATGCTCAGAAGCGAGGCGCGGCAAATGAGCCTCGCCGAGCGGGACGCTGCGAGATGAGCTTTTCGGTCATCATCCCAGCGCGATACGCCGCCACGCGCCTGCCGGGCAAGCTATTGCTAGACCTCGCCGGCAGGCCGCTGCTCGCCCACACCGTCGAGTGCGCCCTGGCGAGCGAGGCGAGGCAAGTCGCCGTGGCCACCGATGATGAGCGAATCGCTGCGGTGGCGGAGGCCGCTGGCGCCAAGCCGGTGATGACCTCGGCCTCCCACGCCAGCGGAACCGACCGAATCCACGAAGCCGGCAGGGCGCTGGGGCTTCGGGCCGAAGAGATCGTCGTCAACGTCCAGGGTGACGAGCCATTGATTCCCGTGGAGGCGATCAACGAGGTCGCGGCCAATCTGGAGCGCCACGCCGAGGCCGGAATCGCCAGCCTGTGCGAGGCGATCGCCGACCCGGCAGAATTCGCCGATGCCAATGCGGTCAAGGTCGTTCGCGACTTGCACGAGTTCGCGCTGTATTTCAGCCGCGCGCCGATCCCGTTCACGTTCACGGGCGCAAGGCCCGGGCGGGAATCAAACCGGTTCTTCCGCAGCAACACACCGATCCCTCAGGGCGGAGCATTCCGCCACATCGGCATCTATGCGTATCGAATGGAACTGCTCGACCGCTACGTGCATTGGCCCCGGGCCGATCTCGAAGTCACCGAGAGGCTCGAGCAATTGCGCGCCCTGGCCCGTGGCGTGAAGATCCACGTTGCGACTACCCAGGAAACATTCCCGCCGGGAATCGACACCATGCACGACTTGGACAGGGCCCAGCAGTTTCTCCTTGCCAAGGAGGGAAACGCCTCATGAATCAGCTTTCCGCAGAGCAGCCCGTCGCCATCCTGTTCGTCTGCCTCGGCAACATCTGCCGCTCGCCTGCTGCCGAGGCGATCTTCCGCAGGCTTGCAGAGCAGCGAGGGCTCGCCGAGCGCTTCAGCCTCGATTCCGCAGGAGTCGGCGACTATCACATCGGCGCTCCTCCCGACAGCCGCGCGATTCGTGCCGGCCGCGCCAAGGGCTATTCCCTCGAAGCTCTGCGCGCCAGGCAGGTCTGCCAAGACGATTTCAAGCGATTCGACTACCTCGTCGCGATGGACGAAAGCAATTTGCGCACCTTGCTCTCCCTGCGCGAGCAAGAAGGCGGTGCAGATTTGGAGTCAGAAATCGAGTTGCTGCTGCACTATTCGGACTGCTCATCGCGTTCGGTCCCCGATCCCTACTGGGGTGACGACAGCGACTTTTCGCAAATGGTCGAATTGCTCGAATCGGCCTGCGCGGCGCTGCTCGAGCATCTGCTCGCCAAGCCCGGCTTCGCTGCTGCGCCTCGATGAAACTGGTCTTTGACGCCGACCTGCGGCGCTACAATTCCTTTGCGGTCGCCGCTCGCGCCGCATGCCTGGCCGAAATCGGCGACGTCCGCGAGCTCGAGCGCGCAGTCTCCCTCGCCGAGTCCCGCAACATGCCGCTGCTGCCCCTCGGCGAGGGAAGCAATGTGCTGTTCGTCGGCGATTTCCCCGGAATGGCGCTGCTGATGCGCAATCGCGGCATCGAGTTCGACCAGGACCGTTGCGAGGTGCGAGTCGCCGCCGGAGAGAACTGGCACGAGCTCGTCCGCGCCTGCCTCGCCAAGGGCTTGCACGGGATCGAGAACCTGGCGCTGATTCCAGGCAGCGCCGGCGCAGCGCCGGTGCAGAACATCGGCGCGTATGGAGTCGAGCTCGAACGCTTTTTTCTCGAGCTCGAATGCTTCGACTGCGCCAGCGGAACACTGCGCACCTGGTCGCGAGCGCAGTGCGGCTTCGCCTATCGTGCAAGCGCCTTGCAGCAGGTTCGCCAGCAGCCGCGAATCGTCTGCTCGATGCGCCTGCGCCTCGAGCGCGAAGCCGCGCCAGTGTTGCACTATCCGGCGCTCGCCGAAGAATTCGACGGCAGCACCGAAGTCACGCCGCAGCAGCTTTTCGACGCGGTCTGCCGAATCCGCCGCAGCAAGCTCCCCGACCCGGCACTGCTCGGCAATGCCGGCAGCTTCTTCAAGAACCCCGTGCTTTCGCTCGCAGCCTTCGACGAGCTGCGGCAGCGCTTCGCTTCGCCGCCTGGGTTTCCCGTCGAGGGCGGAGTCAAGCTGCCGGCGGGCTGGCTGCTCGACCAATGCGGCTTTCGCGGCCATGTCCATGGCGGCGCTGCGGTCCACGACCGCCACGCAGTCGTGCTCGTCAACAAGAACCGCGCCAGCGGCCGCGAGCTGCTCGATCTCGCAAGGAAAATGCAGGCACGGACCCTCGCCGAATTCGGCATCGCCCTCGAGCCCGAAGTCCGCATCATCGGCGCCGAACAGCCCTGATGGCACCGACGCAAGGGGCCGCAAAAGCTTTGCGGTGAAACCGGGCCCTCGTGGCATCGTGTTGCAAGTTCGTCTATGCTGCCTCGCATGACTGTGCAGCGCCAACCGGTTTGCTGGATCATCGCCGGCCCCAATGGTGCGGGCAAGACCACTTTTGCGCTGGAGTACCTGCCCAAAATCGCCGACTGTCACGTGTTCGTGAACGCCGACCTGATCGCAGCCGGCCTTGCGCCACTGGCGCCCGAAGGCAGGGCAGTCGCGGCGAGCCGCGTGTTCCTGCGCGAAATATCGCGCAACATCAGCGCGAGGCGCGATTTCGGCTTCGAGACGACCTTGGCGGGCCTTGCACACCGCCGCTGGATCACGCGTCTGCAGGAGGCAGGCTGGCGTGTAGAGCTGCTATACTTGGCGCTGCCGAGCATCGAGATAGCGAAAGTCCGGGTGGCGGAGCGCGTCCGGCAAGGGGGCCACAACATCCCGCAAGCCGATATCGAAAGGCGCTTTGCCAGAAGCCTGGACAATTTTCTCGAAGAATGCTCCTTCATGGCCGACCGCGCAGTGTGCTACCTGAACTCGGGAACGACACCGCAAGTCGTCTTCGTCCAATGGGGAAGTGAGCGTGCGGTGCTCGAAGCGGCGATACTGGGGGATTTGCAGAGAATGAGAGACCATGGCCGAACTCGATGAATTTGCCCAGCAAGGGCTCGAAGCCTTGCAGTACGCTGTCGCCGTGGAGCTGGAACGCAAGCGCCTGCTTGGGCAATACGCCGTGTTCTGGAAAGATGGCAAGGTGGTTCGCGAGATCCCCGCTCCGCCCGAAGACCCCGCG
>RKSA01000237.1 GCA_007571115.1 Gammaproteobacteria bacterium | reverse complement strand
GCGTTGACTCGCCAGGCTTGCCCGGGTTCGCTTTCCGCCAAATCGACCGCAGTGTACGCAGCGGTGTTGATGACGCAGGCTGGCGCCACGGCAGCGAACACGGCATCGGCCTGGGCCAGGTCGGTGATGTCGAGTTCGCTGCGGTCCAGGTAGCTCGCGCGCCAGCCGGGCGGAGCTCCGGCCATTTCCAGGCACTTGGCCAATTGGCTTTCGGCGCCCGTCACCAGGGCTGTGCGAATCATGATGGAACGGGCCTTCAGCGCGGCATGGGAGCGTCGGCAAGCCGCGGCGCGGCGCGGTCCCGGGTGGAGAGGATCGGCTCGTCGCCGAGCAAGGGCCATTCGATGCCTAGCGCCGGATCGTTCCACAGCAGGCTGTGATCGTCGCCGGCGTGGTAGTACTCGGTACACTTGTAGCAAAGGTCGGCGACCTCGCCGAGCACGTAGAAACCGTGGGCGAAGCCGGGCGGAATCCACAATTGCCGGCGGTTGTCCTCGCTCAGGCGCAGGCCGAACCATTTGCCGAAGGTCGCCGACTGATGGCGCAGATCGACGGCGACATCGAACACCTCGCCGCGAACGACCCGAACGAGCTTGCCTTGTGGATATTCGAGCTGGTAATGCAGGCCACGCAGACAGCCGCGCACCGAGCGGCTGTGATTGTCCTGGACGAAGCTGTGCGCAATGCCGTGCTCGCTGAAGAACGATTCGCGCCAGGTTTCCATGAAAAAGCCCCGCGAATCGCCGTGTACGGCGGGTTCGAGAACGAGCAGCCCCGGCAGCGGCGTGCTTTCGACGTTCATCGGCGGCGGACTCCCGTTGGCAGGCCCTGATTCAAGGAGATTCCCGCAGCAATTGCAGCAGATAGCGGCCATAGCCGCTATGGATATGCCTTTCGGCGAGCCGCTCGAATTGCGCATCGTCGATGAAGCCCTGCCGCCAGGCGATTTCCTCGGGGCAGCCGATCTTCAGGCCTTGGCGCTCCTCGAGCACGCGGATGAAATTGGCCGCGTCGAGCAATGACTGCACGGTGCCGGTGTCGAGCCAGGCGGTTCCGCGGTCGAACAGCCCCACTTGCAATTCCCCGCGTTGCAGATAGGTCCGGTTGACGTCGGTGATCTCGAGTTCGCCCCGGGCGGAGGGGCGAATCGATTTGGCGATGTCGATCACCTGGTTGCTGTACATGTACAGGCCGGTCACCGCGTAGTGGGACTTGGGAACGGCGGGCTTCTCCTCGAGATCCACCGCTCGCTGGTTCTCGTCGAGCACGACCACGCCGTAGCGTTCGGGGTCCTGCACGTAATAGGCGAAAATGCTCGCGCCGTTTCCTTGGGAAACGGCGTGGGTCAAGGTGTCCTCGATGCGATTGCCGTAGAAGATGTTGTCGCCAAGAATCAGGCAGACGCGGCTGGAACCGATGAAGCGCTCGCCGATGAGGAAGGCCTGGGCAAGCCCTTCGGGCTGCGGCTGTTCGGCGTACTCGATGGAAATTCCCCAGTCGCTGCCGTCGCCGAGCAGCCTGTGATAGCTGGCGTGATCGTGGGGGGTGGTGATCGCCAGGATCTCGCGAATCCCCGATTGCATCAAGGTCGACAGCGGATAGTAGATCATCGGCTTGTCGTACACCGGCAGCAGATGCTTGCTGATCGTCGTGGTGATGGGATACAGGCGGCTGCCCGTGCCACCGGCAAGAATGATTCCCTTGGTCATGGTCGCTCCCGGGTCAGGTCCCGAACGATTTCCGGCAGTTGCCCGTAGAACGAGCCCGACGGGCGAAAGCTGAGCTCTTCGTAGATGTCATCGGCTGGCCAAACCCGCGAGCTGCTCAGCTTGCGCCAGCTTTGCAAGGCCGATTGCGCCCGCTTCGAGCCGACGAGGCCACCGAGCCGCAGGATCGCGGCAGCGGCAGAGAATAGCACAGCAGGGGGGCGCCGACGCGGTTTTTCCCGGCCGAGAGCTTCACGGATCGCGAGTTCGATCGCGTTCGCCGTGTACGCGCGCAAATCGGTGAGCAGCCAGCATTGCCCCGGCGCGAGCAGGCTTTGCGCGGCAAGCATGGCGGCCTGGCAAACATCATCGACGCCGGCGAGCGAAAAGCTGCCGCCGAGCTTCGGCAAGGGGGGCAGGCGGTGCGCCTCGATGAGCCGAATCATTCGCGCCAGGCCGCTTTTCATTCCCGGGCCGTACACCGGCGCCGGCCGCAGCACCGTGGTCAACACGCCATTCCTGCCATTGGCTTCGAGCAGCAGCCGTTCGGCCTGCCATTTGCCCTGGGCATAGCATCCCGCGCGGCCATCGCCCGGGCCATCGTCGAGTTCGGCGGCAAGCGCGCTGCTGACGAAGATCAGGCGCCTCGCGCCAGCCGCCTCGGCTGCGCCAAGCAGATTGCGCGTGCCTTCGACGTGTACGCGCTGCACTGCGTCTTCTCGAACGCCCGCAGTCGCGGCGATTCCCGCCAGATGAAAGATCGTGCCGACTCCCGCGCAGGCACGTTCGACGGCCTCGCGGTCGAGAATGTCGCCGCGAAACTCGCTGCCTGCATCGAGTTCGGGCATCGCGGAACGCGCGAAGCCGCGAACGGTCCAGCCTGCGGCGAGCAGGCGGCGGCAAAGATGCCCGCCGATGAAGCCGCCGGCGCCGGTGACGAGCGCGGTGCGCGGCCCGTTCAAAACCAGCTCCAGCCGTGCCGGTTGAAGAACTTCCACGCCGAACGCGCGAACATCGCGACGTGCGCCAGGCCCTTGCCAGCGGCATTGCCGCCGCGATGGCGGATTCGCATCGCCGGCACATGGGCGAGCTTGCCGAAGCGCGCCAGTCGCAACGACAGGTCGAAATCCTCGAAATAGAGAAAGAAGCGCTCGTCGAAGCCTCCGGCTTCGCGAAGCGGCGCTCCCCGGCACAACATGCAGCAGCCGCTGGCGATCAGCACATCATCGCTGGGCCGGTCCTCGGGCAGGTCGCGAAACTCGTAGGCAGCGAGCCTGCCGGCGAAGGGCGAGTGCCAGCGAGGCGCAACAAAACCGCGCAGGAACAGGGTCAGGACCGAAGGATAGCGCTTGCAAAGAAATTGCCGCTCGCCGCGATCACTCGCCGCAGGGCTCGCGAGCACGGCACCGGGGAATTGCTCGAGATAGCGCAGGCCGGCGAGCAGCGCTCCGGGCTCGAATTCGACGTCGGGATTGAGCAGCAGATGATAGTCGGCCTGGAAATCGCGAATGGCGAGGTTCTGCCCAGCACCGTAGCCGATGTTGCCGTGGCCGCGCAGCAGCCGCGATTCGCAGCCGCGCAGTGGCGAGGATTCGAGCAGTTGCGCAAGATCGGCGGCAGAAAGTTGCTCGGCGCTCTCTTTTCTCTTGGTGCTCTTGGCGCTCTTGGTGCCGCCATTGTCGATGATGATGATCGCGACCGATTCGGCAGGCAGTATCGCGCTAGCGCACTCGCAAGCCGCTGCGAGCGAATCGAGCAGGCCGACGATCTCTCTCCGGGGCGTTTGAAAGCAGACGATCGAAACCGCTAGCTTGAGATCGGCCATGGCCTGGTGCAGAAGGGCTCGCTTCGACGGGCCATCGAGGCCTAGTCAAGCTCGACGAGCCGGTCCCCGAAAGGAGTCGAGACGACGCGCATTCCAGGAGGCACGTCGGCCGGATCGATTCGCCGCGGCGTGAATCGCGGCGCGGTGGGGACTTCCTGGCCAAGCGCTTCGGCGCGCAACCGCACGAACGGGTTTTCCGGGTCTCGCGCCAGATCCTCGGCGGCTCTGCGAGCCTGGATTGCAACTTTGGCGGCTTCGTCGGTTTCATTCGCCTCGTCGGTTGCATCGGCTTCCCCGGTGTCGAGGTCAACGACGAAGCGTTCGGTCACAGGCCCGGTCCGCAACGATAACCACATCACTTTCGCCACGTCGTCGCAACCGACGCCGAGTTGCGCCGATGACACGCAGACGCCGTTGGCCGGATAGCTGACCCCCACGCGGCGGCCCTGTTCGGCAACAACACGGTATTGCCCGTGGCCGGGGATCGGGTTCGGCCCGGCGGCTTGCAGCGGAACCTCGATCACTTGGCCATCGCGATGCTGCAACAGGACCTGGCGGCGCTCGCCGATTCGCGACGTTCCCTTGAGCACGAACTCGGGCTCGGTCGACAGGGTCGCGACGACGCTGCCCGCCGAACCACTACGGCGACCCGAGCCGGAATTGCTCTGCTCGACTTCTTCGAACAACTGCAATGGCTGCGCTGCGGCCGGAGCGCTCCATGCCAGCAAGGAGGCGATGCCGAGGAAGGCTGCGAACAAGGCGCCCTGGGGGCGGACGCAGTCAAATCGTCTTGCTCTTGCTGTTCTTGGGCAGAAGTTCATGGTACAGCAGTTCATGGCTTGCCGTCCTCCATAGGCGCTTGGCAGCGTTGTCCGCATATCGCAAGCGTCGCGACCAGAATCGTGAC
>RKSA01000257.1 GCA_007571115.1 Gammaproteobacteria bacterium | reverse complement strand
GGGCGCTGGAACGCGGAAGAGCGGAAGTTCCTCGCGGCGATCGGCAGCAAGGTCATCGAGGGAATGCGCCTCGATCAGGTCGGGCTCGAAGTGGTCGGGGCGAAATATCTCGCTGCGGAAAAGGAAGATCCCAGCAATGCGCGGCCCTATGTGGCGAAGGCGATCAACGAGGGCGTGTTCTGGAAACGGCAGGAGGAAGAGGGCTACGGCCCGGGAATCCCCAGCTTTCTCGGCTACCTCATCGCCCGCAGAGAACGGGAAGAGAAACTGATACAGGGAGAGTGATGTTGGGGCTTCGTTCGAGGCTGCTCGATGTTTCGTGGAAGGGAAGGCGAGCTGGTCGCCGCCATCGACGATCAGGACTTCGCCGGGCGCCGATAGCGCGTTGGGTCTTCGATTCCGGCAGCGGCGAATCCCTGGCGGCGCAGTTCGCAGCTTTCGCATTGGCCGCAGGCGAGCCCGGCGCTGTCGGCCTGGTAGCACGACAGGGTATTGGCGTAGTCGACTCCGAGAGCGCTGCCGGCGCGGATGATTTCGGCCTTGCTCCTGTCGATCAGTGGCGCTTCGAGGGTGATCGCGCGGCCTTCGACTCCGCTCTTGGTCGCGACTTGCATGAGCCGCCGAAAGGCCTCGATGTATTCGGGGCGGCAATCGGGATAGCCCGAATAGTCGAGGGCGTTGACACCGATGAAAATCGCTGCGGCGCCGTCGGCTTCGGCCCAGGCGAGCGCGTGGGAGAGAAAAATCGTGTTCCGCGCAGGAACATACGTTGCTGGAATTCCCTCCTTGCCCGGGCTCGGCACTTCGATGGCGTGATCGGTCAATGCCGAACCGCCGATTTCTCCAAGCGGAACTTGCAGCACGCGGTGCCCGGCGACACGCTGCGCGAGTGCCTGGCTGCGGGCGGCCTCGATTTCGGCAAGCGAACGCTGTCCATAGTCGAAAGTCAACGCATGGCAGCGATAGCCGCGCTGCCTGGCGATCGCCAGACACGTCGCTGAATCGAGGCCGCCGGAAAGCAGCACGATCGCCGACTCTTGCATCAATTTCCCCTCATGGTCCTGATCGCGGCGCTGCGGGCAATGCCCCCTGCCCTGCCTGCCGCCGTCAACGCCCCGGTTCGGCATTCCATAGCAGCTTGTGCAACTGGATTTGCATGCGCACCGGCAGGCGGTCGTCGAGAATCCATTGCGCAAGCGTTGCCGGGGCGAGTTCGTCGTGGGACGGCGAAAACAGCACGTCGCCGATCCGTTCGGCGAGGCAATGGCGCCTGAGCTCGCCGACGCTCCATTCGTAGTCTTCGCGGTCGCGGATGACGAACTTGACCTGATCGCTGGTGCGCAAATGGCGCAGATTTTCGTACCGATTGCGCTGCGACTCCTGGGAACCTGGAGTTTTCAGGTCCATGACGATGCAAACCCTCGGGTCGACTTGCTCAACGGGCAGTGCGCCACTCGTTTCCAGCGAGACCCGGTAGCCCCGGTCGCACAATGACGAGAGCAGTTCGTGGCATTCGGCTTGGGCGAGGGGCTCACCTCCGGTCACCGTGACGTATTGGCAGTTCCAGGAGTCAACCCGAGCAAGGACCTGCTCGAGTTCCATCGACTCTCCTCCGCGGAAAGCGTAGGCGGTATCGCAGTAGACGCAACGCAGCGGGCATCCCGTCAAGCGGACAAACACCGTCGGGATTCCCATGGTGCGCGTTTCGCCCTGCAAGGAATGGAAGATTTCAGCGATTCGAAGCTGTGGCATGGGGCGATCCGGATCGCGCCGGGCCGGGCCAGTGGGGCTGGGCCGGGAGCATTTCAGTCGAGGGACAGCAGGCGCGTGTCGGCGAGATTGGCGACGCCGGTATTGGGGTAGTCGCGCTTGATCTGCTCGAACAGCTCCCGGGCCCGGGAACTGTCGCCAAGCCCCTGGTAGGCCTGGCCGAGGCCATAGATCGCATCGGCAAGCTTTGGCGAATCGCCGTATTGATCGACGATGAGCTGGTAGGAATCCCTCGCTTCGCCGAAGCGGCTCAGATACAGATACGCCTGCCCCTTCCAGTAATGCGCGTTGCTGACGAACCTTCCCTCGGGATACACGCTCAGGTACTGATCGAACTCGGCCACCGAACGCTCGAAATTGGCATTGATCGCCGATTCGTAGGCGATCTGGTACAACTGCTGCTCGCTGAGCACGGCCGGGCGCAAGCTCGAAGCGCGGCCAGGCGCCGGGCCTGGAACCGTGGCGCCTGCGGCTTGTTGCGAAGCGCCCGCGGCTTGTTGCAAGGCGCCTGGAGTCGTGCTGGTGGTTGATGCCGGATCAGCGACCGCGCCCCGTGCCGCCTCGGCGCCTTGCTGCGTGGTCGAATCTTCAACCAGACCAGAATCAGGATCAGGCTCAAGATCAGGTTCAAGAGCAGGATCAGGGCCAAGGTCAACAGCAAGGGCCGGAGGATTCGCTTCGTTCTCCAGCGCTTGCAGGCGTTCGTCGATGCTCGTGTAGCGGTTCAGCGAATCGCCTTGGAGCCTGCGCAAGGCAAAGCCCTGCTCCTCGACGAGGCCACGCAGCGCCTGCAATTCGGTACGCAATTGAATGTTCTGATCGAGCAGCAGCGACAAGGCCTCGTTGCCGTTCGCGCTTGCGGGAGGGCTGGAGGGCTGGCCCTGACCTGGTTGCTGGCCCGAAAGCAGGGGCGGCTCCTGGGCCAGCAGCGGGGCTTGCAAGAACGGCAGCAACAGCAACAGCGGCAACGCGCCGACAGCGAACCGAGAGCCGCGCGGCAGCAGCTTTGCGCTCATCGTCGCCATCGCTGGCTTGCCGGTCTATTCGACGATCTCGACTCTGCGATTGGCGGCATAGGCCTGTTCGGACTCGCCCATTTCGGCGGGCCGCTCCTCCCCGTAACTGACGACCTGGATCTGCTCGCGAGAGGCGCCATTGACGATCAGGTAGTTGAGGATTCCATTGGCGCGCCGCTCGCCAAGAGCGAGGTTGTACTCCCGGGTGCCCCGTTCGTCGGCATGGCCTTCGAGGCGGATGCGCCGATCGGGGCTCGCAGCAAGATCCCGGGCATGATGCGCCAGGGTTTGCCGGTCATCGGCGCGGAATTCGGCGACGTCGAAGTCGAAATAGAACACCGTCGTGCGCAAGGCTTCCTCGCGCTCGGCTTGCTCCTGGGTCAATGGCGCAGTTTCCCCCGCTCCCGTTCCGCCTATCTGCACGGAGCTGCCGGAACTGCCGGCTCCGGCGGCGCCGCCGGAACTGCCTGCATCGCCTGCCCCTGCGGCAGCTTGCTGTTCATCCCCGGTCGCATCCCCGGTGGAACTGCACGCGACGAACAATGCCAATGCCGATGCAAGCAAGGCCGCCTTGAAGATCGAATAGCTCTGGGTTCCCACTCTTTGAGTCCTCCAACTGCATGACTGGCGATTCTGCTCGCCATGGCGATTCTGCCCGCCATCCGTCGCCTGAATCGATGCGGCGAATCATACCACCCTTTTTCGTCGCTGCGAAACAAGTTCCCCGGTTCAGGATCCAGTTCGGCATCTAGTTGAGGAATGGAGACCATGCGGGCTCCCGGACATCGCCCCGGGTCGAAGGCAGGCGGAACTTGACCCGGCCATCGATGGAAACCGCGTCGAGCACTCCCCTGCCCTCGAATTTTGTCGCATACAGGATCATGCTGCCATTCGGCGCCAGGCTTGGCGATTCGTCGAGTGCGGTGTCGGTCAGGGTGATCAGCCGCAAGGTCTCGATGTTGATGATCGCGATCTGGTAGCTCGGGCTTTGCCGCGTCTCGCGCCGCACGTGGACGAGATTGACGCCGTCGGGAAGGAACCTGGCCTTGGCGCACTGGAAGCAATCGTAGGTAAGCCGCTCGAGACTCAAGGCGCCGGCGTCGAGGCCGGTCTGGTAGATCTGCGGCTGCCCGGTGCGGTCCGACATGAAGACGATCGACTTGCCGTCGGGCGCCCAGCTCGGCTCGGTGTCGATGGCTGGATGGTCGGTGATCTTGCGCAGCTCGTTGCTGCGCAGATCCTGCACGTAGATGTCGGGACTGCCGTCCTTGGACAGCACCATTGCCAGCTTCGTGCCATCGGGGGACCAGACCGGAGAGCTGTTGATGCCCGGATAATTGGTGACCTGGCGGCGCTGGCCAGTGGCGATGTTCTGGATGTAGATTCGCGGCAGCTCGGTCTCGAAGGAGACATAGGCGACTTCGCTGCCATCGGGGGACCAGCTCGGCGACATGATCGGCTCCTGGGAACGCAGCAGGGTCTGGGCGCGGCGCCCGTCGTAGTCGGCCTTTTCCAGCCGGAAGCTTGTGCCATCGTCAGCCTCTTCCGCGACAACGTAGAGAATCTGCGTCGTGAACGCGCCGCGGACCCCGGTGACCTGCTCGTAGACGACGTTGGCGATCTCGTGGCCGATGTCGCGCAATTGCGAGATGTTGCCGCCAAGCACTTCGCCAGCGAGCAGCAATTCGCGATTGACGTCGAAAAACTCGTACTGCACCCGCACCAACTGGCTGCCTCGCTCGCCGCTCACCTGGCCAACGAGCAGATAGTCCTGGGCGAGCATCCGCCAGTCGCGAAAGAACACCTCGCTTTGCTCGCTTGGCATGCTGAGCAGGCTGTCGCGGCCGAGCACCTGGAACACGCCGGCCTGTTCGAGATTTTCCGCGACCACCCGGGCGACGTCCTCAGCGCCGACGCCGATGCCGCTGGCGCGAAACGGCGCCACGGCGATCGGAATCGGGTCATCGACTCCCTGGGTGATCTGGATGCTGAGCTCGGCACGCACCACGGTGAACGCGCCGAGCAAGGCCAATGCGAGCAATAGGCGATACGCTTTCAATTGAGCAGGTCCTCGGGCTGGAATATCAGGGACAGGGTGCGGAAATTGCCGTTGAAGACATGAGTCGGCATTTCCGCAAGTTCGCTGAAGGGCTGCGCGCGATGCACGGCGATTTCGGCCGAGCGGTCGAAGGCCCCATCGCCGCTCGACTCGACGACCGTCACTGCGGTCACCTCGCCAGTCGGCAGCATGTTGATTCGCAGCACCGCGCGCATGCCGTTGCGCGCGCTGGGCGGGCGCGACCAGGCATCCTCGATGAATTGCTGAATCAGCGCGACCCCGCTTTGCACGAGCTCGAATTCGGTTCGTGCCGCAACTGCTGCGGCTTCTTCCTGCTGGCGGCGAAGCTCGGCCTGCTGCTGCTCGCGCAGGCGCCGCTGCCGCTCGATCTCTGCGTCGCGGCGCTGCTGTTCATCGAGGCGCTGCCGTTCCGCTTCTTCGAGCAATTCCTGCTGCCGCTGCTGTTCGAGCTGCTGCTGGCGCAATTGCTCGGCATCGAGCCGGCGGCGCTCGTCTTCCTGGCGTTGCCGTTCCTGCTCGCGTTGCTGCTCTTGCTCGCGCTGCCGTTCCTGTTCGCGGCGACGCTGGTCGGCCAATTGCTGCTGCCGAAGCTGCTCGGCCTCGCGCTGCCGTTCGAGACGCTGCCGCTCCTGCAATTGCGGGTTTTCGTCGATGAGCAGCGCCTTGACCAGAGTCGGCTGCACGAGTTCCAGCTCTGCGGAAGCGCTTTCGCCGCTCCAGTAGAGGATCGTCGCCAATGCCATGCCATGCAGGAGCAAGGCGATCAGCGCCGACAAGGGATAGCCGTTATGGCCGAACAGACGTTGCAGGACTCGTTGCATGAGGCGGCTCAAGGTGGGCTCGCCAGGGGCTGGGTGATGAAGCTGGGATTGGCGACCCCAGCGCCCTGCAAGGCGGTGATGAGGCGAATCATCGCTCCCCAGTTCGCGTTGGCGTCGCCCTCGACGAGCACTTGCACGTCCGGATTGGCACGCATGACCGTGCCGACCTGGGTGGCGACCGTTTCGAGGTCGAGCGATCGCCGCTCCTCGCCGGTCGCGCCGAGGCTGAGGAAGTATTCTCCGGCAGCGGTGATGCTCACCACCAGCGTTGCGTGATTCTCGTCGAGTTCGAGGGGCTCGTTGTCCGCCTCGGGCAATTCGACCTCGATTCCCTGATTGAGCAGGGGCGCGGTAATCATGAACACGACCAGCAGCACGAGCATCACGTCGATGTACGGCACGACATTGATCTCGCTGATGGGGCGGCGTTTGCTGCGCGGCGGCGGCTTTTGCATGGCGTTCGTGATTTGCATGGCGCCCGATCAGCTCCCCGAATGGATCTGCCGATGCAGAATGCTGGAAAATTCGTCGGCAAAGGTCATGTAGCTGCCGGTTACCGAATCAACCTTCGACGAATAGCGATTGAAGGCCACTACTGCGGGAATTGCCGCGATCAGACCGATCGCCGTCACCACGAGGGCCTCGGCGATTCCGGGGGCGACCACCTGCAAGGTTGCCTGGGCCTGGGTCGCAAGCCCGAGAAAGGCGTTCATGATGCCGATCACGGTTCCGAGCAGGCCGATGTAGGGAGAAACCGAGCCGACCGTGGCGAGAAAGGGCAGATGCCTTTCGAGCTTTTCCTCCTCCCGGGAAAATGCCACGCGCATGGCGCGCTGCGCACCTTCCATGACGGCTTCGCGGTCGGCCTTGCCCTGCTGCCGCAGGCGCATGAATTCCTTGAAGCCGACGCGGAAGATGTTTTCCATGCCGGCCATCGCCACGCCCTCCTCCTGCAGTTCGCTGCCTTCCTTGTACAGCAGCCCGAGGTCGATCCCCGACCAGAAGCGCTCCTCGAAGCGCGCCACGGCCTTTTCCGCAGCCGACAGCACGAGGTAGCGCTGCACGATGATGCACCAGGAAATTAGCGACAGCGCGAGCAGCACGAAAATGACGATCTGCACCTCGAAACTGGCGCCGAAAATCAGTTGCAACAGGCCTAGCGGTTCATTCACTTCATGCACTCCGGCAATATTGTGCATTGCGCCACGCCATCTTGGCGATTCTCTGGCACAAAGCGGATGGAAACTATCGAATCGTGTCGCAAAACGGGCAATTCACCGCTCCGGCTGATCGCCCTGCCCCGGATCGAACAGGTCTTCCTCGGCGCCTTTCGCCGGCAGGCCGAAATAGCGATACGCGTTGGCAGTCGCCATCCGCCCGCGCGGCGTGCGCATGATGAAGCCCTGCTGGATCAGGAACGGTTCGAGAATGTCCTCGATGGTATCACGCTCTTCGCCGATCGCCGCAGCGAGGCTGTCGATTCCCACCGGACCGCCGTCGAACTTCTCGATCATTGCACTGAGCAGGCGCCGGTCCATGTGGTCGCAGCCATTGCTGTCGATATGCAGCATGTCCAGCGCCCTGCTCGCCGATTCGCGGGAGATTTTGCCGTCCTCGCGCATTTCCGAATAGTCGCGAACGCGGCGCAGCAGGCGGTTGGCGATTCGCGGCGTCCCTCGGGAACGCGCGGCGATTTCCCTCGCTCCCTCCTCGTTCGTCGCGACGCCAAGAATTCCCGCCGAACGCGTCACGATCTCGGCGAGTTCGTCGATGGCATAGAAATCGAGCCGTTGCACGATGCCGAAACGGTCGCGAAGCGGCGAAGTGAGCAGGCCGGCCCGGGTCGTCGCGCCAACGAGGGTGAAAGGGGGCAATTCGAGCTTGATCGAGCGCGCCGAAGGCCCTTCACCGATCATGATGTCGAGCTGGCCGTCTTCCATCGCCGGGTAGAGGATTTCCTCGATCGCTGGCCGCAGGCGGTGGATTTCGTCGATGAACAGCACGTCTCCGGCGCCGAGATTGGTGAGCAGGGCGGCAAGATCGCCGGATTTTTCCAGAACCGGGCCCGCCGTGGCGCGAATCTTCACTCCCATCTCGTTGGCGATGATCCGCGCCAGCGTCGTCTTTCCCAGGCCTGGCGGGCCGAAGATCAGGGTATGGTCGAGGGACTCGGCGCGCTTGCGCGCTGCGCCGATGAAAATCGTCATTTGCTCCTTGACCGGCCGCTGGCCAATGTACTGCCCGAGCAGCAAGGGCCGCAGCGATTCCTGGCTGTCCTCGGGGCCGGCTGTTTCCGGAGCGATGAGGCGCTGCTCGATCATGGCGAGCTGCCAGCGTCTGGCGCCAGGCCTTGCAATGCCAGCCGCACCAGCTCTTCGGTGTTGTCGAGTTGCGGCTGGTCACGCAGGATTCGCGCGATCAGCCGCGCTGCCTGCTGCGGCTTGTAGCCGAGGCTGATCAGGGCCGCTTCGGCCTCGCGGCCACCGAATCTTGCGCTCGCAGCGGTTCCACTCGGCGCCTGGGCGGGGACTTCGGCATCGTCGAGCCGGTCGCGCAATTCCATGACGATCCGTTCGGCGGTTCTGCGGCCGATTCCTGGAGTCCGTGCAAGGCGGGCGATATCGCCCTCACGAACCGCTGCGGCAAGCTCGGCCGGGCCAAGCCCGGAAAGCACGGCGAGGGCGATGCGCGGCCCTACCCCATTGACCTTGATGAGATGGCGGAAAAGCTGCTTCTCGACGGCATCGGTAAAGCCGTACAAGGTCTGGGAGTCCTCGCGAACCGAACAATGCACGTGCAAGGTCACTTCGCTGCCGGGCGCAGGCAATTTGTCGAAAGCGCTCAGCGGAATCTGGATCTCGTAGCCGACTCCGCCTGCCAGCACCAGCGCCTCGGCAGGGCTTTTCTCGACGAGTTCGCCTCGCAGCAAGCCGATCACTAGCGCAGCCTCTTGCGGCTGTAGCGGGTCGCGCTGGCGATGCGGGCGAGACTGTCGTGGCTATGGGCGTGGCAAATCGCCACGGCGAGGGCGTCGGCGGCGTCCTGGGCGATGGTCTCGCTGATTCGCAGCAATGTCCGCACCATGTGCTGAATCTGCTCCTTGCTCGCGGCGCCGTTGCCAACCACCGCCTGCTTGACTTTGCGGGCAGAGTACTCCGCCACCGCAATGCCCCGGCACTGGCAGGCGACGATGGCGCTGCCCCGGGCCTGGCCGAGTTTCAATGCCGATGCGGCGTTGCGGCCCATGAACACTTCCTCGACCGCCGCCTGGCCAGGAGCGAATTCATCGAGCACGACTTGCAGGCCCTGGAAAATTTCGCGCAGCCGTTCGGGCTGGCGCGGATGTTCGAGCCTGATGCAGCCATGGCCGACGTGGGCGAGGCCACTCGCAGTCACGCCGACCAGGCCATAGCCGGTGACGCGAGATCCTGGGTCGATGCCGATGATGATGTCCACGCATGGCAATTATCGGCTGGAGCGGTGAAAAAAACAGCGTTTGCCGCGCTCGAAGTCCAGACCGGGGCCCGCAGTCAGAGTCGATCTACAGTCACTCGGCGACTTCCGGCGGCACCTTGGCATTCGACCAGACGCTTTGCACATCGTCGAGCTCTTCGAGATGCTCGAGCAATTGCAAAAGCCGGGAAGCCCCGTCCAGATCGAGTTCGACCTCGGTGGAGGGAATCATTGCCAGCTCGGCCTGCCGAGACGCGATTCCACCTTCGCGGAAAGCGTCCTGCACCGTGCCAAAGCTCTCCAGGCTCGCATGGACTTCAATCCCGCCGTCGTCGAGCTCGAGCACATCGTCGGCGCCAGCCTCGAGGGCGATTTCCATGATCCGGTCGGCATCGCTGCCGGGCGCAAAGCCAATGACTCCGGCGCGAGTGAACAGATACGCCACCGAACCATTCGTTCCCAGCGAGCCGCCATGCTTGCTGAAGCCATGACGCACCGCAGCGGCGGTGCGGTTGCGATTGTCGGTGAGGCAGTCAAGATAGATCGCGACGCCGCCGGGGCCATAGCCTTCGTAGCTCAGTTCCTCGACCTCGTCGCCAGCGCCGTCGCCCGCTCCGCGAGCGATCGCCCGATCGATCGTGTCGCGGGGCATGTTGGCGCCGAGCGCCTTGTCGACGGCGCTGCGCAGGCGCGGATTGTCTGCCACTGCAGCTCCGCCGAGCCGCGATGCAACGGTCAATTCACGGATGATCTTGGTGAATATCTTGCCTCGCTTGGCGTCCTGGCCGGCCTTGCGATGCTTGATATTGGCCCATTTGCTATGCCCTGCCATGCTTCACCTCGCGGGTTTCGCTCAGCCTGCCGTTGACTGCGGACGCAGATGCAATTCACGCAATTGCGCACTTGCCGCGAGCCCCGGCGCTTCGGTCAGCGGGCATGAAGCCGATTGCGTCTTCGGGAACGCGATTACGTCGCGAATCGAGCTGGCGCCGCAGAGCAGCATCGCCAGGCGGTCGAAACCGAAAGCGATTCCGCCATGGGGAGGGCAGCCATATTGCAATGCCGAAAGGAGAAAACCGAACTTGCTTCGCGCCTCTTCGGCACCGATGCCGAGCACGTCGAAAACCGCCTGCTGCATCGCCGGATCGGCGATCCGGATCGAGCCACCACCGAGCTCGACCCCATTGAGCACCAGGTCGTAGGCCCGGGACAGCGCGCCAGGCGGATCAGCGCGCAACTGCTCGACACTGCACGAAGGCGCCGTGAAGGGATGGTGCAGAGAGGTGAGGCTACCATCGGAGGCATGTTCGAACATCGGAAAATCGACAACCCACAAAGGCGCCCAGCGATCCTCGACGAGGCCGAGATCCTGGGCCACTTGCAGCCGCAGGCCGCCGAGGGCCTCGTTGACCGTGGCGGCCTGGTCGGCGCCGAAAAAGAGGATGTCGCCGCTTTGCGCCGCAGTGGCTTCGAGCACGGCGCGGATCGTTGCGTCATCGATGAACTTGACGATCGGCGATTGCAGCCCTTCGCGGCCCGAAGCGGGGTCGGCGACCTTGATCCAGGCGAGCCCGCCAGCGCCTCGGTCGCGGACAAAATCGGTGTACGAGTCGATTTGCTTGCGGCTCAGGGCTGCGCCGCCGGGAACGCACAAGGCCGCGACGCGGCAATCGGCGCTTCTGGCTGGCTCGCGGAACACCTTGAAATCGACGTCGCGAAACAGCTCCGCGAGATCGACGAGCTCGAGCCCGACCCGCAGATCCGGCTTGTCGACGCCGTAGCGGCGCAGCGCCTCGGCATGGCTCATGCGGGGGAAGGCGCCGAGCTCGACGCCGATCAGGATCGAGAAGACATGGCGGATCAGCGCTTCCATCGCCGTCATCACGTCTTCCTCGTCGACGAAGGACAGCTCGACGTCGATCTGGGTGAACTCGGGCTGCCGGTCGGCGCGCAGATCCTCGTCGCGGAAGCAGCGAGCGATCTGGTAATAGCGATCAGCCCCCGCCATCATCAGCATCTGCTTGAACAACTGCGGCGACTGGGGCAAGGCGAAAAACCGCCCGGGATGCGTGCGGCTCGGAACGAGGTAGTCCCTGGCGCCTTCGGGGGTTGCCCGGGTCAACAGCGGGGTCTCGATTTCCAGAAAACCCTGGGCCTCGAGGTGGTTGCGCACGGTGCTCGCGAGCCGCGAACGCAGGCGCAGGCGCTCGCTCATCGCCGGGCGGCGCAAGTCGAGATAGCGGTAGCGCAGCCGGACATCCTCCCCGGCCTCGGCGTGCTCATCGACCGGAATCGGCGGAGTCTCGGACTCGTTCAGAATCTCGAGCCGCTGCACGAGCAGCTCGACCGCTCCGGTCGGCATGGCGGGGTTTTCAGTTCCCGCAGGTCTGGCGCGAATTTTCCCGACGGCGCGAATCACGAATTCGCTGCGAACGCGTTCGGCGCTGGCGAAACTGTCAGGGGTATCGGGATCGATCACGACCTGGAGGATCCCCTCGCGGTCGCGCAAGTCGAGAAAGATCACTCCGCCATGATCCCTGCGCCGATGCACCCAACCGCAGACGGCAACTTCCTCGCCGACCTGGGATTCCCTCAATTCGCCACAATAATGACTGCGCACCGCCACCACCCCACCAAACGAAAGCCGCGCATTATAGCGCTCTCTGCGCCCGATGCGTGCGACCGAACAGACCCAAGATGACGAAGACGACTCAGGAGCAGCCGCCTGATCGGCAGCACCAGGATGAAGCCTCGGGTTTGCCGCGAGCTGTTTTTGTCTCGTATGCTTGCATCATGACGGGCTGCGTTGCAGCATATGGGTTCCAGAAGCACACGTCGGTGACCAGCGGTGACTCCCTTGGATGTGACGACAGGACAAGGCACGCTGCATCCAGGACCGGCCCAGGCGGCTTACGGCAACTGGCCTGCGCCCGACCTGATCGTGTCCGATGGCGCCTATGGCGTCGGCGGGTTCCCAGGCGATCCCAGAACCCCGGACGACCTTCATGACTGGTACGCAGAACATGTTCGCGCCTGGTCGAAGCGC
>RKSA01000016.1 GCA_007571115.1 Gammaproteobacteria bacterium | reverse complement strand
AGCAGGTAGCGATCGATGAATCATTTTGCCAACCGACCCAAGGGCCGCGCAGGAAGGCGGGCATGATTCCCTGGCTGACCCTCGGATTCGTCATTGGGCTGCAACACGCACTCGAGGCTGATCATGTCGCCGCAGTCGGCGCGCTGGTCGCCGGCAAGACCGGAGTGCGCCGCATCGTCAGCCATGGCGCGATTTGGGGCCTCGGCCACACCTTGACGCTGGCGCTGTTCGGCGGCCTGGTGTTTGCCCTGAAAATCAATGCTGGCGAAACGCTCGCAGCGACGCTCGAACTGCTCGTGGGGCTGATGCTGCTATTGCTCGGCGGCAGGCTGTTGTACCGCCTGTTCCGCGACCGCGTGCATATTCACGTCCACCAGCACGGCGCCGAGACTCGCCACATGCACGCTCACAGCCATCGCGGCGACGACCGGGGCCACGACCATGGCAGCCACGAGCACGAGCACGTTACGCACCACTGGGGCCGGACCTTCCTCGTCGGCATCATGCACGGGCTCGCGGGCTCGGCGGCGATCGTTGCCCTCACCGCCTCGGTGGCCGACGCGCTCGTTCCGGGGCTGCTGTTCATCGTCGTGTTCGGCGCCGGCTCGATCGCCGGAATGGCGGCGCTGTCGATGGTCGTCGCGATTCCGCTTTCGGCAGCTTCGGGCTCGCTGACCTCCCTGCATCGCGGTTTCGCCTTCGTTGCGGCGAGTTTCGCCTGCGGCCTCGGCGGCTTGCTCGTCTACGAAAAGGCCGGAGTGATCGGTGCGCTGACGCTTGCTGGATGATCCCGCTCAGAAGCGATCCGGGCTCGCTGCCTGCCAGTCGGCGAGGAACCTTTGCGGCGCGTCTCCGCCAGCGAGCAACTGCCCGGCTTCGAGCGAGCAGTTCAGATCGGCATAGGTATGCACGCCGTCGTTGCGGCGGATGAATAGATGGCGCGGCCCGAGCTCTTCGGGGCTCTGCAAGCCCATGGCGCCACAGAGCTCGAGAAAGGCCCGCAGCGTGGCGCGATGAAAACGATGGACGCGCCGCGCCTTTTCTTCGACGTCGATGGCCCGGGCGAGGGCTCTGTTCTGCGTCGCGACCCCGGTCGGGCAGCGGTTGGTGTTGCACGAGCGCGCCTGAATGCAGCCTAGCGCGAGCATCATCGAGCGAGCCGCGTTGACGGCGTCGGCGCCGAGAGCGATCTTTTCCAGCATGTCGAAGCCCGTGGCGGTAATCCCCGAACTGAGCAGCCGGATGCGTTTCTTCAAGTCGGCACCGAGCAGGATCTGGCTGACCAGATAGGTCGCTTCGAGGCAGGGAACGCCGAGCCGGTTGGTGAATTCGACCGGCGCCGCGCCAGTGCCTCCTTCGGCGCCATCGACGGTGATGAAATCGGGCTCGATTGCCGTTGCCAGCATCGCCTTGACGATGGCGTTGAACTCCTGCGGCTTGCCGATCGCCAGCTTGAAGCCAACGGGCTTGCCACCGCTCAGTTCGCGCAGCCTTTGCAGAAATTCGAGTAGCCCTGCAGGGCTGTCGAACTCGCGATGCGCGGCCGGCGAGATCACCGTCTCGCCGGCTTCGACGAGCCTGATCGCGGCGATTTCTGGCGTGACCTTGGCGGCGGGAAGCTCGCCGCCGTGAGAAGGCTTGGCGCCCTGGGACAATTTCAGTTCGATCATCTTCACCTGTTCGAGCGCGGCGCGTTCGGCAAAAGCAGTCGCGTCGAAGCGGCCATCGCCTCGGCGGCAGCCGAAATAGCCCGTGCCGATTTGCCAGACCAGGTCGCCATCGTTGCGCACATGATAGGAGCTGACGCCTCCCTCCCCGGTATTGTGGGCGAAGCCGCCGAGCTCGGCGCCCTTGTTCAGGGCGAGAATCGCGTTGCCACTCAGGGCGCCAAAACTCATCGCCGAAATGTTCAGGCGCGACGCGTCATAGGGCTGCTTGCAGGCAGGGCCGCCGATCAGCACGCGGCCGTGGCTGTCATCAAGATGGGTCGGTCGCAGCGAATGCTGCAAGCTGCGATAGCCGTCTTCGAGGAGATTGCGCTCGGTGCCAAAAGGGATCGTGTCGTTCGTGTTCTTGGCGCGGGAATAGACGATATTGCGCCGCTCGCGGCTGAAAGGCCGTTCCTCGAGATTGTTG
The DNA here is from genome assembly GCA_007571115.1 of Gammaproteobacteria bacterium. GTDB lineage: Bacteria > Pseudomonadota > Gammaproteobacteria > Pseudomonadales > Pseudohongiellaceae > UBA9145. The sequence goes on along the minus strand of RKSA01000016.1, from coordinate 2,326 downwards.
GCGATGAAATACTGCTGGATTTCGGCGCGGAAGAACTCGAGCAGGTAGCGAAGATTCGCAAGCACCGGATAATTGCGCCGCAAATTGCTCGGGCTGAAAAAATACTCGTAGGCGCCGAACACCGTCCAGGCGAGCAGCGCGAGGAACGCCGCGAGCCGCAATGGCGCCGAGCCGAGCGCTTCCCGGCTGAAGGCGATTTCCTCCATGCCGAGCAGCAGCCAGACGAGGCTGAGCGGCGTCAATAGCAAGGCGATGACAAGATAGATTCGCGCGACTGGAGTCATGGCGGTGTCCTCGACGAAACCTTGCGAATTCCCCTGCTGGCCAGCGGCGATCGCATCACCACGCCGCGAGCAGCCCGAGATAGAAGCCGAGCTCGCTGCATTGCTGGGTCGCGCCGAGGCAGTCCCCGGTATAGCCTCCCAGTCTGCGCTCGTAAAGCAGACGGCTGCTCACGTGACCTAGCGCCAGCCCGGCGAGTCCGCCCAGCATCGCTGCCTGCGGAATCGCCACAAGACTGAAAGCGACGACCGCAGCACTGACGGCAAGCGCCTTGCACAGCCCCGCCGGGCCGATTCCTCGCGCGGTCGGCTTGGCGTCGGCTTCGAGGTCGGCATAGCGGCTCGAAGCCACCACGAGCACCGCCGAACACCTGCTGATGGCGTGGGCCGCGAACAGAATCGCAGCAAGCGCGGCCGCCGGCAATGCCAGCAAGGTGGCAGCCTTGATCGCCAGCGCCAGCAGCAGCGCTGCGGCGCCATAGGTGCCGATGCGGCTGTCGCGCATGATCGCGAGGCTCGTATCGGCATCGGCGCCGCCCAGACCGTCGATCGTGTCGGCGAGGCCATCCTCGTGGAAGGCGCCGGTAACGAGTGCGCCGGCGAGCATCGACAGCAATACCGGAATGCCCGTCGGTGCGGGAAAGAGCAAGTGCGCCAAGGCGTAAACGCTCGCGGCGACCAGGCCAATCACCGCTCCGGCAAGCGGATAGTACCCCACCGAGCTCGCCTGGCGCCGCGCCGTGAACTCGAGCGCAGCGGGAATTGGAACGATGGAGAGCATCTGCAAGGCGAACAGCATCGCCGCGAGCTCGTCGCGCAGCCACTTCATGGCAGCTTGCCACTGACCCCGGCCTCCTCGAACGAGGCCATTCCGGTGAGCATCGCCGCTGCCGCGCGCAGCAGCGGCCAGGCGAGCAAGGCACCGGTGCCTTCGCCGAGCCGCAGGCCGAGTTGCAGCAGCGGCGAAGCTTCGAGCGCATCGAGCACGAGGCCATGGCCGGGCTCGGCGCCGAGATGCGAGAACACGAGCCTGCCGCGGCACTCGGGCGCGAGCTGCAAGGCTGCCAGCGCCGCAGCAGTGGCGATGAAACCGTCGACCACGATCATCCGAGGCGATTCGGCAGCTCCGGCGATCGCACCGGCCAGCATGGCGATTTCAAAGCCGCCGTATTCGGCCAGGGCCGCCTTGGGCTCGAGCCTTGCTGCGGTGCGCGCTGCGGCGCGTTCGAGAACGCCGAGCTTGTGCGCCACGCCTTGAGCATCGAGGCCAGTGCCGGGGCCCGTCAGTTTGGCCAGGGGCAGGCCCAGCAACTTGTGCGCGAGCAACGTCGCCGAAGAAGTGTTGCCGATTCCCATCTCGCCGAGGCAAAGCGCGTCGCATTGCGTCGCTTTTGCAAGATCGCGGCCGTGGCGCAAGGCGAGTTCGCATTGCTCGGCAGTCATCGCCGGGCGCTTGGCGAAGTTTTCGGTGCCGGCGCCGATGCGCCGGTCGAGCAGGCGCGGATGCTCCAGCGGCTCGCGCATTCCGGCATCGACCAGGGTCACGGCGACGCCGAGCGTTCGCGCGAATGCCGTCGCCGCAGCGCCGCCAGCGAGGAAATTGTGCGCCATCTGGGCCGTGACCGCCTGGGGATACGCCGACACTCCCGCCGCAGCGATGCCGTGGTCGGCGATGCAGATCAGCAAGGCAGCACGGTCCATCGCCGGCCGCAGCACGCCTTGCGCCTCGGCAATCTGCGCGGCCAGGCCCTCGAGCTTGCCGAGCGAGCCGGGAGGTTTGGTCTTGCCGTCGATGCAATGCCACACCCGGCGGGAAAAAGGCTCGTTGGCAGTCATTCCAGCCCCTTCGATTCGCGGCGATTATAGCAACCGCACCGAGCGACGCCCCGCCAGGCCGCGAAGATCCAGACAACAAACCGCACTGGCGGGAATTCTTGCTTGCCCGCTGCGGCTATTGGCGAGTGCCGGAAACCGGAATGTCGCCGAAGGGAGAGCTGAAGGCGCCTGCGAGTGAATCTCCGTCGACGGTGCCGCTGAAGTCGAGC